>JBOGJX010000465.1:0-3776 GCA_050745285.1 Terriglobia bacterium | reverse complement strand
ATTCGCTCCCAATTCTCGACCTCGGCCTCCAACTGTTTGCGGCCTTTTCGAGTGAGAGCGTAAAACTTCGCGTCGCGGCCCGTTTCCGTAACCTTCCACTCCGCGCGCAGCCAGCCGCGATCCTCCAGGCGGTGGAGCGCAGGATAGAGCGAGCCTTGCTGGACTTCGAAAAAGTCACGGGAGATCTGTTGAATCCGCTGCGCGATGGCATAGCCGTGAATCGGCCCAAGCGCCGTAATCTTCAGGATCAGCATGTCCAGGGTTCCCTTGAGGAATTCAGATTTCTCTTCGCCCATAGCTATACCTAGAACTTCTACTTATATGCCTCCATCGCCGGATTGTCAAGGAGGTTAGATCGGTCCACCGTTTCCCTGGATGCCCAGGTTCGCAGGTCAGCGGCGAAGCCAAAGTTTTAGCGCAGGGCGTGTCATTTTGACCCTGCGGCTTTTCCGGCGGCGGAAGGCCGCAGCGTTGAACTGCGAACGCTGTGCCCCAAGGCACGGCAAGCCGTGCCCGATATAGCGGAGGCAAGCTCCCGCACTCCAAATCACAAACCGGAGAAGCGGCGGTTTTGGAGTAGGCTACTGGATTTTCTTGCGGGTTTCGGAGAGTGCCCGACGAGCCGGCTCATAGTCCGGACACATTCTTAATGCGGTCTCGAAATGATGGCGCGCTTGGGTGTACATTTCTTTGGCCAGGTAGGCGCGGCCCAGATTGAAATGGGGGTAGTGATAGGAGTTGTAGCGGCGTGATTGCAGAGCCCGTTCGAGCCAGGGCAGCGCTTCGTCATACTTGCCGCGCTCGATCAGGTAGACGCCAATGTCGTTATAGGGGGTTCCGAAGTCCGGGTCCACTTGGATCGCCTTCCGGCATTCCGCAATGGCGGCGTCAATCTTGCCTTGGAAATGATAAGTCCCGGCGAGAAAGGTGTAGGCCTCGGCAGTGGGATGCAGGTTGAGCGACCGCTTGTAAAGCTCAACCGCCATTTCGTATTCCCCTCCCATTTGGTACTGATAGGCTTCCCTGAGAAGGTCCCATGCCGATTGGTGGTTTTCAATATCCATAAAGATAGCCGCCTTCGGCTTCTGACATTTGTTAACACACCGGCGGCAGCAATGTCAACGATCCCGGCTGCAGGCTGCGGGTCGTAAGGGCCTGATTTGCAATGCGGCTTGCTGCCACCCTGGTAGTTGTAGCGGAAAGCGCGCTTTTCAGCCCTGGGTTTGTCACAGGCAGCAAAAAGCCGCAGGGTTAAACTGCGAACCCTGCGCGACAAAACGCTCCCCCAAGCGCCTAATGCAGATGCAATAAGGCTGAGAGTGGGGAAAAAGGGAAACTATTTTCACACTTTAAGCAACAAAAGCACCCTTTCCAGCGAATTTCCGTTTCGAGGCTGGGGGCGACTTGTGGCACTCAGGCACTCTTTCAACCGGATTCGTACTTGCCGGCCTGAACGGCCGGAACTCTCCGCCGGGGTGTTAGCACCTCTCTATTACTTGGAAGTAAAGTAGTTATGGCGCTGTTATAGCCCATTAATTTGCTACGGAGCGCGCCCGCGAGTGATCTTTGAAGCTGCAGCAGCCAAGACCACTCTTTGGCATGATGATTGCTCACAGATAGCCTGAAATCAGTCTAAGTCGGTACTGAAGCAGGTATTCCGGACAGGCTGATGGAGAGGGAAAATGGCAGCTTCTCATCGTCATTATCATCAGGGGCATCGAACGATTCGCGCGCCAAGAACGCTTTGGGTTGGCTTTTCCGTGCTCGTGGCGTTCGGCATTGTCGCGGCGGTTTTGATGGTTGATCCGGCGTTGGCTCCGCAAGCTCCAATGGGCTCGTTGTGGCAGAGCGCCATCGCGTTAGGACACAAGTCCGTGTCCAAAGCGGATGGGGCAGTCGACCAGCAAAGGATTATTTATCCTTATTCGATTGTTGCCGGGGGTGTGCACAACAAGGCTGAGTTCGAAGAAGCCATGAAGACGGACCCAGTAGCCGCGGCGCACTATGCAAGTTTCAACGCCTCAAAGTTCCACTTGGTCAAGCTGCAGCACCCGGAGTACGCCTATGTTTCGTTCCGGGTTGGAGATAACGTTTATTGGACCAGTCACCGGGTAGAGTTGCGCCAAGGAGAGACCCTGATTTCGGACGGGGAGAACCTCGGACGGACGCGCTGCGGCAACCGGGTTTCCCAAACACCGCGTCTGCCCACATACGATCATGAGCCTTCGGCGAAGGAGTTAAATACAGCCACCCGGCCTCGGGTGGAGACGGAAGCCTTCAGCGCGGTAGCGCCGATCATCCCCGATGGAACAGGCGTGGCTCCACCCCCTGGCGGTGGGTCACCCTTAACACCGGTAGCCAACGTTGGGGGCGTACCGCCTCTGCTTCCTTCTCTACCGGCAGGGTGCCCATCGGATACAACGACTGATGCTAAAGGCAATTGCATCACGTCACATATTTCCATCCCTCCGCCGATTGCTCCAACCCCTGAGAACAATTCCTGGGTTCTATTTCTCAGCGGAGGGTTGGTTCTGACGGGATACGGCCTGGTTCGGCGCCGCAGCGCGGATTCTTTGTAGCGCAACGTTCGTCGTTCAACGTTGCGGCTTGTCGCGGGTTGTCATCTGTGTCAAAGCCGCAGGGTCGAAATACGGACCCTGTGATACAACCCAGGCGGATTCAAAGAGATACGATATTCAACACTGATACCAATCTTGCGGAGGAGGGGGACGCAAGGGGCGGAAGCTACGGAGGGAACCCAAAAGATTTATGGGGTGGCTTCCGCCGTCTTTCCAGAAGGCCATTCAGCCGCCAAGGGTCGGCCAATCTCTGCTGCCGTCTGTTGGAGGGCCGCTGTCGTGCTGGGCGGTTAGTGTAGTGTCACAAACAACTGGGCAATGAAGCAGCCCGTAGCGCCGGCATCTTGCCGGCGCAAGCCCGCAGGACGCGGCGCTACTGCGTAAAGCCAGGGCAGCGCTATCTCGACTTCTTTTTCTTCTCACCCTGTTCACTAGCCATCATCCCTAAAACTTCCACATAGTGATCTTCGTAGGATTGGTCATTCGGGTCGAGGTGGGTAGCGATGCGGAACTCCTTCAGGGCGCTCTGAAGATCTCCTAACTTTTCGAGAGCGTAGCCGAGGCCGCTGTGCGCGTCGGCGCTGGACGGATTGTGGCGGATCGCTTCGCGAAGCTCGACGCCAGCGTCGTCCCAATCCCGGATCATCAGGAAGGTCATTCCAAGCTCGTGGTGAAGGCCAGGGTTGCCGGGATCGAGCTGGATGGCCTGGCGAAGCGTCTGGATGGCCTCCGGGAACTGGCCGTCGGACCGGGCGTCCACGGCGCTGGCAAGCAGTCTGCGCAGTTCCATGTTATTTTCCGCCGCGCCGAGTGACGATGCTGCGGAGGCCTCGCTCGATGAAAGCGCCGGCTTGGGTTGAATCGAGGTTGACGAGCCGGGAGCGGGAGAAATAAAGTAGGTTGCCTCTGGCTGTCCGGGACAATCCACGTGGATGTAATGGTCGGACGCGGGAACACCCGAGAGGGTCAGTTTGCCTGTCGCGCCGGTTTTCCCCGCGGGTGTGCCGTCGATATCCACACTGCATTCCGCCTTGCCCGAGTCGACAACCACCTGCGCGGTTTCTGACTTCTTGTGAGCGTGGTGGAAAACGGCGAAGCTGCAGGGGCTCGCGCCCCCGAGAGCAAGGGCGAGAAGCACGGCTGGCCCGGCGCTGCGGATACGTCTTCGCACGGCGGGTTTATCTTAGCACAATGGGC
>JBOGJX010000464.1:0-5623 GCA_050745285.1 Terriglobia bacterium | reverse complement strand
CCCCTCTCCCAAAAGGAGAGGGCTGGGTTCCCATGGGAAGTTATAATTCTTGCCCTCTCCCGTGGGGAGAGGGTGCCGCGAAGCGGCGGGTGAGGGGCAGTCGCTTATGGCATGGCTAAAGCCATGCCCTTCCGGATCCCATTTCATGCTTTGCGGATGTCTCGTAAAACACCATGACCGACTGCTAAAAATGGGTAGCGGCGTGCCCAAGGCGCAGCAAGCAGCGCCCCTACGAAACGGTAGGCGGCGGAGCCGCTCGTTGGCAATTACGGTGCGGAGGCGGCGCGGTGAAGCGTTGCAAGAATTTCCGCGGCTGACTGGGAGCGGAACCGGTAGGTCTGGCCGTCGCTGAGCCGGATGTGAAAAACGCTGCCACCGTTTGATCCCCACCTCACGCCGGTCAGCGGAGATATGAAGGCTCCACTCCCGTTGGCCGGCTGGTAGTGAACTGTGCCACCCTGAATCACCAGTAATCCCCTGGACGATCCGAGCCTGTGCAAGTACGCAACCGGAAAACTCGCAGCCACCTTTTGCACCCCCGGGGCATGCGTGTCTGCCTGCGCACGGGCAGGTTCGGTGGGCGCGACGGCTTGGGATGCGCCCCACTTGGCGTTCACGAAGCTGGTTGCTCCGGGAGGAATGCGAATTGTGTAGTCGATGTCGTTGAACCCGGCGAGCACGGCGCGAAGATCATGCGGGCCCGGAGAGAGGTTCGATGCCGTTAGTTGGCCTTTCGCGTTGGCTGAGCCCGCGGGTTTCCCGTCGATGAAGATTTGCGCTCCCGGCGCCGTCGTCACGACGACGGTGGACAGAGAAGGGTTGCCCACGGACTCGGGTGAGATCGGAGGCGGCGCTGGATTTGCGGTCTGTGCCCCGGCTGCCTGAGAATGGAGAGTCTTCTGCGCCGCCCCTGGGGCGGCAGCAGCGGTGGGCGCCGCTGCGCCTTGTGCTGCGCCCTTGCTCTCGCGGCCTGCAATACCGCCTGTTTTATCAGTCTTATTGAGCTTGGCCGGCTTGTCTATCGCGTGAGTTTCTTTTGTCTCAACCGTCTTACTCGCTTCGAATATAGGCGCCCCCTGATTCCCGGCCTCCGGGCTGGTGGAAGTTGAGGCGGCCTGTGGGGTCACAGTCTCATGGGAAGCAGACGGGGCCACCTGAGGCAGAGGGACGGGGCGTGGCTTAAAATGACGAACCCCCCACACAGTTCCGATGATCCCAATAACCACAAGGGCGGCGATGATAGCGGCCGCGATCCCTTTGGACCGGAGCTGTTTGCCGCCGGGTGTTGCGGGCATAGTGAGCAGGTCCTGCGAATCCTCAACGGGCGTTCCAAAAGTCCGGGGCAGCGGCTTCTCCTCCGGCGCTGGCGTGGACCCTTGATGCGCAGGAAAAACTCCGGTGGGTGGGGTCATCCGGACCCGCTTGGGTTCGCCCCCGGTTGCGCCCGCATCGACTCCCGCCAACTCCTCGATCAGAACGGCGCCGGTGGCTGGGCGCATCTCCGGACTTTTTTCCAGGCACTTCATCACCACACCGGCCAATGCGGGTGAGATCTCGGAGCCTGGTCGCGCCTCAAGGACTGGCCGGGGCGGGGTGTTGATGTGCGCCAGAAGAAGCTGCATGGTAGTATCAGCTTTGAACGGAAGATCTCCGGTCAACATCTGGTACATCACCACGCCGAGCGAGTAGATGTCCGAGCGGCCGTCCAACTGGTCGCCGCGCTTGCCCATCGCCTGCTCGGGAGACATGTACTGCGGGGTCCCCATCACAATTCCGGCGCCGGTCAGTGTCATCCCGCTTGAATCGGCGGAGCGTGCCTCTTTAATCTTGGCGATGCCAAAATCGAGCACCTTGGCTTGCTCGCCGTGCGGCGCGTCGACGAGCACGATGTTCGCGGGCTTGATGTCCCGGTGAACCATGCCGAGGCGGTGCGCGGCGTTCAGCGCCGCCGCCACTTGCCGGACGATGGAGCAGGTGCGCCGCGCGGAGAGCGGACCTTCTTCTTCGATCAGATCCTTCAGGCTCCGGCCCTCGATATACTCCATCACGATGAAAGGCGCCCCGTCTTCGCTCTCATCGATATCATCCACGCGGACGGCGTTCGGGTGGTCCAGTTTGCGCGCAATAATAGCTTCCTGCTTGAACCGCTTCAGGAAAAGTTCATCTCCAATAAGCTCCTGGTTGATTACCTTGAGCGCCCGCAACTCGTCAAACATGACGTGGGTAGCCTTATAAACGGAGCCCATGCCACCATGACCTACCTTGCCGAGAATCCGGTACTTACCCCGGATGAGTGCCCCTTCCGACCACTCCGTAGACTCGATGAGCTTGACGCCGTCATGGGGGCACACGCTGAAGCGGCTCGGATACGTGGCCTGGCACGTGGGGCACGATTTCATAAGGCGAAGACCCTATCTCTTTCCCGGAAGTATAGCACGTGGCGCGAGCCGCGGCTTTGCCGCATGCTGCTTCCCGCGTGCAGCTTCGTAGGAGCGCTGCTGACGGGAAGAACCGCTTCCCCTGCGCCCAAAACCAGTGGGCGCAGCAAGCTGCGCCCCTACGAAGCTGGTTGTTGCCGGGCGGCCGGGGAAGACCACAGCTTGCGGCCCTTTTGCTTTCCACCCTTCCGGGTTCGAGATAGAATCAAACTGTATGGTTCAAACCCTATTTGGGCCTCCGGAAAAGAAAAAGGCCGGCCTTTTTGACCGCCTCAAGACAGCCGTTGCCTCGACCAAAGCCCAGCTTGTCGAGCGCATCGATGTGATTGTCGAGGGCAAGGAGAAACTCGATCCGGGCGTTCTCGACGATCTCGAAGCGACGTTGATAACCGCCGATCTGGGCGTCAAAACCACGCAGGAAATCCTGGCGCGCCTTCGCGGGCAAATGGACCGCCGCCAGTTAACGGAAGCGAGCCAGTTGCGCGGCGCCCTGGAGCGCGAGATCCTGGCCATCCTGGAAAATCCGGTGGCAGCGCAGCGCCCGCAGCCCAAGCATCCTCCGCAAGGAATGCCGGAGGTCATCTTCGTGGTGGGTGTCAACGGGGTTGGCAAGACCACCACCATCGCCAAGCTGGCCAACTACTACGTGCAGCAGGAGCGCCGCCCGCTGCTATGCGCGGCGGATACGTTCCGCGCTGCGGCCATCGAGCAGCTTGAAATCTGGGCGGCCCGCGTGGGCATTGAGATCATCAAGCAGAAGCCCGGCTCGGATCCTTCCGCGGTGATCTACGACTCGCTGGCCGCGGCCAAGAAGCGTAAGGACGATCTGGTGATCGTAGATACCGCGGGGCGCCTGCACACTAAGTTCAACCTGATGTCCGAACTGGAAAAAATGTGCCGCATCGCCGCGCGTGAAGTGCCGGGCGC
Organism: Terriglobia bacterium; assembly: GCA_050745285.1. Taxonomy (GTDB): domain Bacteria; phylum Acidobacteriota; class Terriglobia; order UBA7540; family UBA7540; genus RH2-MAG17b. Next base: position 2,258 of record JBOGJX010000464.1, on the reverse strand, counting down.
TCCCCACCAGGTCCTTCTGGTGCTCGATGCAACCACCGGACAGAATGGCCTCCAGCAGGCGCGCCAGTTTACCGAGCGCGCCGGGGCCACCGGCATCATACTCACCAAGCTCGACGGCACCGCCAAGGGTGGCGTGGTCGTCGCCATCGTCCGTGAGCTTGGGTTGCCAATCCTGTTCATTGGTATAGGCGAAAAACTGGATGACATTCTTCCCTTCAGTGCGAAGGATTTCGTGGAGTCGCTGTTCGAGGCGTAATCCCAGTGGCCGCGGTGCGCCACCGCAATAAGCACGTTGGGCTGTAGCGCAGAGTTTTGCTGTTAAAACTCTGCGGCATTTCTGTTTGTCTTTTCTGTTTATCAATGGACAAAAGCGAATGCCGCAGAGTTTTAAAAGCAAAACTCTGCCCTACCGTCTACTTTCCCAGAGTAATTTCATCGAGATGGATAAATTCCTGGATGACCGGGTCCGGGCACGAATCCATCTCGCTCGTAGGCCCGAAGAAAGTAACTTGCCCCTCGGCGAGGAAAACCACGCGGTCCGCCAGCTTCCGTGCCAGCCTCATATCATGGGTAACAACAACGGCGGTTAGTCCGCGCCGCTTCTTTAGCCTCAGGATTAGATCACCCACGGTCGCCGCCATGATTGGGTCAACCATCGTGGTGGGCTCATCGTAAAGGATCGCCTCAGGGGACGCGGCCAGCGCCCTGGCAATCGCCACCGCCCGCTTCATGCCGGTACTCAGTTCAGAGGGCATCTTGTCCTGGATTTCGTCCAGGTCCACGAGTCCCATCAATTGCTCCACTCGCGCCGCGACCGAGTCTTCGTCGCAGCCGCTGTGCTCGAGGAGCGCGCGCTCCCGTATCGGATAGGCCACGTTTTCGCCGGCCGTAAGCGAATCAAAGAGGGCGCCCGATTGGAACACCATGGTGACTTTGCGCCGCATTTCCTGAAGCTCAGGCTCCGTCATCTTCACCACGTCACGCCCGTCAACGTAGATTTCGCCTTCGTCCGGCTTTAGAAACCCCAGGATGTGCTTAAGTGTCACACTCTTTCCCACGCCGCTCCGCCCGAGTATGGCCACTGTCTCGCCGCGCAGGACGTCAAAGCTCACGTCCTCGAGCACCGGCTGGTCACCGAACGCCTTGCGCACGTGGATGAATTGAATGTAAGGTTCGTTGGTGTTGGTCATGGTCTGGGCCATGGGCGCAGGGAAAGCAGCGGTTGCTCTCACGAGGCTGTCCATCTAACTGAGAGAACAAGTTCATAGGGGCGCCGCTTGCTGCGCCCGTCGGTTTTGGGCGCAGCAAGCAGCGCCCCTACGAAGCAGCAAGCGGCGTAGCCGCAGGTTGCGCCCAAAGGGCGAACGAAATTTGGACAAGCTTGACCTCAGAGGCTCTCCCCAGTTCAAAACGTTCTTCCCCAAGCATTTTCTGCACCGCAAGATAATCGTCCGGGGTGTTCATGTTGGTAAAAATATTCGTCCGGAAGCCGGCGTGCATGATTTCTCTCCAGCGGATCACTTCAGAGCGGATGCGCGGATAGAATGCCGATATCTTGTTTTCGTCTCGGGCAAGGCAAGCCCGGATGGGCGCTCGCGCTCGCCTCCGGTATACCCCGCACAGCCCCTGAAGCCGGTGATCCGCAGATTCGGAGACCGTCACATCCGCCTGCATCGCCAAAGCTCGCTGGCCGATGAAACGGAGAAAGGCGGCGCTTAAAAAGGGCATGTCACAACCCACAAAAAGATTATATTCCGTTCGCGTCCGCAAGAGACCGGTATAAATGCCGCCGAGCGGGCCATGGCCGGGCAGCAGGTCCTCATAGAAGGCGAGCGGTTCCTCCTTTTTTGGCCTTTTTGGCCTGTTTGGCGCTTGTGGCAATGCCAACCTTTCCGGCAGAGAGCCACCGACCACGGCGACTTCCCCGCACACGGACTCAAGCAGCCGCCGCTGGCGCAATATCTGCGTTTCACCGCTGAGAATTAGGTGCTGCTTGGGACGCCCCATGCGCCGGCTCGCACCGCCTGCCAGGATGAATCCGGTCAGATTGCTGAATCGGCCCGGCATCGTCCTCCCGCAATCGTAAGCTGCTCTGGCCGCTGAGGAAACAGCGTAGTCCGCAGTACAAACTTCGTGCCGCGGCTACCACTCGAAGCGCTCCCCGATTTTTAGGGCCCTGTAGCGCAGAGTTTTGCTTTTAAAACTCTGCGGCTTCTTATTAAGCCCGGCAAAAAGCCGCGGAGTTTTAAAAGCAAAAC
>JBOGJX010000463.1:0-7216 GCA_050745285.1 Terriglobia bacterium | reverse complement strand
GTTTTGCTTTTAAAACTCTGCGGTTTCTCTCGCGGGCCAATCAAAAGCCGCAGAGTTTTAAAAGCAAAACTCTGCGCTACACGCCGGCCGGCATCAGGACGTTTTTTACGGACTTACCCGCGGCCATTTCATCAAAACAGGTTTTCCAGTTGGCGAGCGGCTCAACGCGGCCGATCAATGGAGTGGGATCGAGCCGCCCAGACGCAAACAGGGCGATGACTTTTTCCCAAATTACGAAGTTGTGGCTAAAGCTTCCCTGGATGCGAGCCGCCTTCTTTACCAGCAAATCGAGCGAGAAGCCGAGCGGCTGCGGTCCCCAGCCAACCTTAGTGATCTGCCCCGCCGGCCGCACGGCCTGCAACGCCAGTTGGAGCGTGGCCGAGTGGCCGGATGCGTCAATGACGGCGTCCACTCCGAGCCCGTCGCCTTGCGACTGGATCGCCCGCATATTCTCTTCAACATTTCCGTCCAGAATGCAATCGGCTCCCAGCGCCTTCCCCATGGCAAGGCGATCACGATCTTTCTGCAGCCCGGCAACGCTCAGCCAGCGCGCGCCCGCCAGTCGCGCAAACATCAGGCAAAGCAGCCCAATGGTCCCTGGACCCACAACCAGCACGGAGTCGCCGGGGTGAATCTGCGTCTTCACACACGTGGCATTGTAGGCGACGCAGGAGGGCTCAGTGAGCGCGGCCTTCTCAAAGCTGACCGAATCCGGAAGCTTGTGCAGGCAGCGGGCGGGAACCTTTACGAAGTCCGCCATGGCGCCGTCAAGCCCATAGCCAAATCCGAGCCGCTCTGGGCAAAGGTTATATTCGCCGCTCCGGCAATAGACACAATGCCCGCAGATGCGCGCCGCCGTCTCCGACGCCACGCGGTCGCCTTCCTTAAAATCCTTCACCGCTTTTCCCGCCGCGGCGACGACGCCGCAGAATTCGTGCCCAAGAACAACCGGCACATTCACCGTCCAGCTCTGCGTATTGTGAAACTGATGGACGTCACTCCCGCAGACGCCAATGGCGCGGCTCGCAAGCAACACCTCGTCATCCGCGGGCAGCGATGGCGGTGAGACTTCCCGCAACTCCACGGCGCCTTCCTTGAGCGCGTAATGCACCACGGCAGACATGAATTGATTTGGCAACCGGCTATTCTCCTGGGTGGTGGTATAGTTTGGCATGTGGTGCGGCGAGTTTATCTCGCCAAATGGCGCCGTAAAGCCGCCTGTGCATCAAACTGTGCCACGGCCTTCTCCTGAACTGATGGTTCCTGATTTGCGATGGTGCACCTTATTAATGATTTCACGCAGCAGGCCCTCAAGATCGTGCGCGGGCGATTTGAAGGCATCCGCATCAACGGTCAGCGGCGCGCCGAGCACCAGGTGGCGCACGCCGTATTCGGGCAGCCGCATCACCTCCGCCACGGAGAGCCCACCCACGGCTTGCACAGGAATGCGCACGGACGAGACAACGGCCCGCAGCTCATCGAGCGGGCTGGGAGCGCGGCCGCCGAGAGAGGCGAGCACCTCGGGGTCGCGCCGCTCGTCGTACCCCACGTGATGCACGATGTAATCGACCCCCAAATCCTGCATGGCGGCGGCAGCGCCGGCTTTGTCGCGGCAGCCAAGGTCATCGCCCATGACCTTCACGCCATAATCGCGCCCCGCTTTCACCACCGTCTTGATGGTTGCCGGGTGAGCGCGGGCCATCACCACAACGTGCGTGGCTCCGGCCTTCGCCATCATCTCGGCCTCGAGATATCCGCCGTCCATCGTCTTCAGGTCCGCAACGATGGGGTGCTCGGGGAATTCCTTCCGCAGGGCTTGCACACAGTGCAAACCTTCCGCCAGTATCAGCGGCGTTCCCGCTTCCAGCCAGTCGACACCCGCCCGCACCGCTTTGCGGGCGTGGTCAAGAGCTTCATCAATCGAGGTGAGGTCCAGAGAGATTTGAACGATGGGTTGGCTTTGCGAGTTCATGAATGCTTCCGTCTCCTCTGTCCTCCTCTGTGGAGGACGCAACGCGAATGAAACAATGAAGTATGCAGAGTCACCATGGTGAAGTCAAGATATTGCGACGGGTATAGTTAGGTTAGTTTGATGTAGGGGCGGCTTGATGCCGCCACGAAGTGGCGGGGTAAACGCGCCGCTACGCCTCCGGCGGATCGTCATGGCAGCGTCCTGTCCAGATAGGCAAGATACGCAGCCACAAGCCGGTAGCTCTGGTAGTAGTCGTTCATGTGCTCGGCGGAAATATTATCGCGCTTGCTGTGCAGCACGCGAACCGTATCCTGGGTTAGAGAATGAATAGTAATGGTTGGCGCCTTGCGATGGCGGAAAGACATGGCGTCATCGCGCCCCACGCCTTCAAGATCAACGTCAGGAATGATTATGCCCATGGAGTGCGAGACCCGGTAAAGGCTAGCGAGAAGCGGGCGCGCCGCGTGATCCTCCCAGACTTCCGCAGGGTTCATGCCCAGGCACTCTAGATTTACCATCGCCCGGATGCGCTGGATGAAGCCGCGTGAAAGGTGACGAACGTAGAACTTGGAACCCACCAGGCCCTTTTCCTCCTCGGTGAATGCGATAAACAGGAACGTATGCCGTCGCGGCGTGGCGTGCAGACTCGTGTAGAGGCTGGGAAGCATTGACGATCCGCTCCAATCGTCCACAATGCCATCGCCGCGCCGGACTTTATCGAGATGGCCACCCACAATAATCAGCGAGGATTCTTTTCCCGGCATCGTGCAGATCAAGTTCGGCGGCTGGCCTGGGTCGACCGGTTCCTCTGTCAATCGCGCCGCCGGGCAGCCAGCCGCCAGGAACATCTTCCGCAAGGTTACTTCCCGCTGCGGGTTGGATCGCGGAGCGCTCTTCAACCGTTGCTCGATAATTTGCAGCGGAACGTGCTGAATATGAAGGGAAATAGCGAGTGGCGATGTTTTTGATCCGGCCGCCGCGATTAGAGAAGCAAGGCAAAGCGCGCACGCCAAGTTTGCCGTGATCCGGGCTATGCGATGGCGCGGAATCATAGCGGCCTCGACCTGATATAGCGCCCGTCAAGTGACTGGTCATATCCATCCGGGTGGCGCATACATGCCAGCCTTTGGCACGCATGCGATTTTATGTGTCCGCATACATCACAAAACGCGTGATGCATGCGCCGCCCAAATGAAGACATTCCAATTATCTGGATGCTGCAGCGGGCGTTCCTGTCCATCCGATCCCTCCGATCAATATACTTAATGTATCACTTTAATTTTGCAGCTACTGAAAAGCCTTGCCGGATGACTTCCTTCGCCTTGGGTTGCAAATGGTATTTAGCCAGATCGCGGCGGCGAACCCAACGCGCATCCGTAACATCGGACGCGGGCCGTAGCCGCCCCCCTTTTGCCTGGCAGAGATAATCGGCAACGACATAGTGAAAACGGACCCCGCTCTTTTCGCGGACCACCCGCTCAAACAGGGCAAGGAATTCCAGGGTCTCGACTCGAATCCCTGTCTCTTCCCAGACCTCGCGCCGCACGGCGGCTTTGAGACTCTCCCCCAGTTCGACCATGCCCCCAGGAAGGGTCCATTCGCCTTGGAGCGGCTCCTTGCCGCGCCGGATCAACAGGACCGATTGGCCGTCAATATCAACAGCCACCCCGCCCACGCAGAGGATCGGAAGGTCCGGGAATTCGCGCTTCATAAGAAGAGCAGTCAGCCTTGAGCAAGCAGTGTCAGGACGGGGAAAGTGAAGCAAAATCCTTGCCTTTTCTAAATTAAACAACATATATTGACAGACTCAACACAAACTGGCAAGAATTCGGACGCCGGGGTAGTGGTACAGTTTGATGTAGAGGCGGCTTTACGCCGCCATTTGGCGAGATAAACTCGCCGCACCACTTAGCGAAAAGGGATAGATCCTTGACCAAACACTTGCATCCGCGCGTTTTTGTGACAATTGCGGCGCCCACGCTGGCTGCCATGGAAGACCAGGCATCGAATGCCGGCAGCTCGCAAACAGGTTTCGAGTGGAGGCTGGACTACCTCCAGGGTTTTGAGGACTTGGAAGCCCGGATGCACCAGATGCTCTTCCGGCTCCGTTTTCCGCAAAGCATCGCCACTTGCCGCCGTCTGGAGGCTGGCGGACTGTTCAAGGGCACGATCGAGGAGCAGGCCGCGGTGATTGAGGCAGCCGTAAGCGCGGGCTGCCACTGGGTGGACTTTGAAGCTGGGTCCGTGCGCGGTGGCGGCGGAGCCGCGCTGCTCGAGCGATTCAAGAACGTGAAGATTGTGGTCTCCCATCACGACTATCGCACCATGCCCGCGCTGGGCGAAATCTACCGCAAGCTCAGCCGCTTGCCCGTGCAGGTGGTTAAGATCGCGGCGCACGCCCACAACCTGGCCGACAATTTAAAAGTGGAAAAATTCCTCAGAGCGCATCGCGGCGCGGGTCCCAAGGTGGTGGCCTTTGCCATGGGACCGTGCGGCATCCCGTCGCGCCTGCTCAGCCTGAAATGGGGCTGCCATTTTACCTATGCCTCGGCGGGCAGCCACATCGCGGTGGCCTCGGGGCAGCTTCCCGCGCCCGTCATGCGCACGGTTTACCGGGTGGAGCACCTTGATCATCGAACCCAAATCTACGGGGTGGTGGGATCTCGCGCGTCCGTCTCACTCTCTCCGTCTATGCAAAATGCGGCGTTTAACGCCAAGCGCGTCAACGCCATCTACTTGCCCTGCGAAACCAGCCAACTGTCTGACTTCCTCAAATTGGCGCGCCAGATGCGCTTTGGCGGTTTCAGCGTCACCATGCCCTACAAGAGGGCGATCATCAAAGAGCTTGATTGGATTGACCCGTTGGCAGCCCAAATCGGAGCGTGCAACACGGTGGCCATGCAGCGAGGAAAATGGATGGGATGGAACACGGACGCGGCCGCGGTGGTGGAGGTTCTCACCAAGCGTTTGCGCCTGGCGGGTAGCCGCATCCTAATTCTGGGCGCGGGAGGGGCCGCGCGCTCGGCCGCGTTTGCGCTGCGCGGCGAAGGCGCCGGGGTCTTTATTGCCGCCCGGCGTGAGGCGGTGGCGCGGCAACTGGCCCGGTCCGTTTCCGCTCAAGTCGTTCCGTGGGGAAGCGCCGACGGCTTGGATGTGGATGCGGTGATCAACGCCACGCCCATCGGAATGTCTCCCAATGCCGAGACCGTGCCGATCGACTTAGCCCGCCTGCGCGTGCGCGTGGTGCTCGATATGGTCTATTACCCCATGGAAACCCGCTTCCTGGCCGAAGCGCGCGGCCGCGGCATCACCACGATTTCTGGCCTCGAAATGCTCGTCGATCAGGGCGCCCGCCAGTTTGAAATCTGGACCGGCCAGTCCGCTCCGCGCGCCCTTATGGAACAGGCCGTCCGCCAAGGCTTCGACCATACGGATATGGACTGACGGCGAAAGTAGCGCATAGTTTTGCCTTTGAAACTCTGCGGCTTTTCCGCCGGACAAGGAAGAGCCAAGCATGAAGGCAAGAGGCGAGGCAAAAGCGTAGAGTTCCCTTAATGGACTTTTTGGCCCCGCGCAGCGCATGCCGCCGCTCGTTTGTCGGCACGGCGACAAAAGCTCAAGGCGTACTTGAATGGGTCGGCATGGCACACCCTCTCGCGAGAGAAGGAAATATCTAATTTGCTTCATTATAATATGGCCATAAGTTTTTAATAATAAATAAGTTGATCTCGTGATAAATATCAAATCTGAAATTTAAATTTCAAATCGATTTCTATGTCCGAAACCCTCCCATCATTCACCGAATTCCGCCGTCTGGCTCGCCAGGGCAACGTGGTACACGTGTATCGTCCCGTTCTTGCGGACTTGCTAAGCCCTGTGGCCGCGTTCCTGAAGATCGCACCGCAAAATAGCAAGGCCGCGAATCCTGGCTCAGCCAGTGGTAGGAAGTCATACAGTTTTCTTCTCGAAAGCGTGGAGGGCGGCGAGCGCGTGGGCCGCTACACCTTTTTCGGGGTCAACCCCTTCCAGGTGCTATCCAGTCGCGGCACCCGCATCCGGATCGACCGCGGCACAAAGCACATTACGGAGACGGGTAATATTTTTGATTATCTGCGCAACCTGGGCCGCGCCTACCATCCCGTCAGGCTGCCAGGCTTGCCGCCATTTTCGGCCGGCGCAGTGGGCTATCTTGCGCACGAGGTGGTCCGGCTAATCGAAAACTTGCCGCCGCGCGTCGAGCCGGACGTGGACATGGATGACGCGCTTTTCATGTACTTCACCGATCTGGCTGCTTTCGACCACGTGCAGCACCGGCTCTATTTGATCTCGAACGTTTTGATCGAAGAGGGGAAATCCGGCCTGCGCTCGAAGTACGATGAAGCCGTGCGGCGGCTAGACCGCATGGAGCGCGCGCTGCGCGGGCCGCTGGTGACGCCGCGCAGTAAACCCCGGCGTGAACCGCTGCGCGTGACCGCCAATATGACGCGAGCGGGATTTGAATCCATGGTCCGCCGGGGGAAGGAATACATCCTGGCAGGGGACGTGTTTCAGGTGGTGGTTTCGCAACGATTCACAGCCCCGCTGCATGTGCCGCCGTTTGAGGTCTACCGGGCGCTGCGCGTAGTGAATCCCTCGCCCTACATGTACTATCTCGGCTTGGGCGGGGCGGCGGTGCTGGGCTCATCCCCCGAGATGCTCATCAAGGTCTCGGGCCGCCAGGTGGAGTACCGACCGATTGCCGGCACCCGCCCCAGAGGGGCGACCGAGGAGGAAGACCTGCGCCTCGAAGCCGAATTGAAATCAGACGAGAAAGAGCGAGCCGAGCACATCATGCTGGTTGACCTTGGACGGAATGACATTGGCCGCGTCTGCGAGTTCCATAGCGTTCAACCGCGTAACATCATGTTCGTCGAGCGCTACTCGCATGTGATGCACCTGGTCTCTTCGATCACCGGCACGCTCCGCCCGGACGCTGATAGCTATGCGGCGCTCGCCGCCTGCTTCCCGGCGGGCACGCTGACGGGGGCGCCCAAGGTTCGCGCCATGGAAATTATCGACGAGCTGGAGCCGCACCGACGTGGCCCCTACGGAGGCGCGGTGGGTTACATCGATTTTGGCGGCAATATGGATACCTGCATTGCCCTGCGCACCATGGTCCTCAAAGGCCAGACCGCCTATTTTCAAGCCGGCGCCGGCATCGTCGCCGATAGCGTGCCTGCACAAGAGAGGGAGGAGACCCTGAAC
>JBOGJX010000462.1:0-10380 GCA_050745285.1 Terriglobia bacterium | reverse complement strand
TCCGTCCTCCTGACCAGGATTTTCGGAACAGTCGCTCATGGCGTTTTGCGACACACGCAAAGAATGAAAATAGGGCGTAGGGGCGCTGCTTGCCGCGCCCAGCGTCCGGGGCGCAGGGGAAGCAGTGCTTCCCGTCAGCAACGCCCCTACGAGAATAACGCAACCCATTTATTTTCAACACAGCGTTTGGCTATTTTCACAGCAGATTCTTCGCGGAGCTTGCCCTGTGCGAAGCCGAAGGTCTCAGCATGACATAATGCTGAAATCCTGCTAAAAAACAGAAATTTACGACACTGCAATGCAGAGTTGACCGTGAGTTTGTGACGGGAATAAGCTCACGCGCAGGCATGCGTTGACCATGGCCGCCCCTCACGCTTGCAAAGGCTTATTCCGGCCTACTCCGGGCGCACGGAGAAATTGTCGAACTCCGCCTTGTTCCAACCCGAGCCGATTCCCACCATGCCGCTCTTGTGCGTTGTGTCCGTAACGTTGGCAATCTGGGCGCCGTCGATCATTGCCCGGATGTTCGAACCGTTAAACTTGAGCGTCAGATGGCGCCACGTGTTGAGTGAAAAACGAACTCTTCCCGAAGCGAGCGTCACGGTGGGATGCTTGTACTCCGCGCTGAGCAGCTTCCAGGCGCCATCCTGTTTGATGACGAGGATGTAGCCGCTGGGGAAGCGAGCATGATGGTCCGCAAAGAAATCCGCAGAATCGATCCGGCCAAGAAGAGTTACATCCCCCGGTTGCGTGACCATAGCATCCGAGCTCACTTCGTAGTCTGTCCATTTCGCATCGCCCAGCATCGTGAAGGGATCAGGCGCGATGCCCCATGGAATGGGCATCCGCGTGATCACCTGAAACAAGCAGCGCCCGGGCCGCTTTGTGCAGGGCCATGCCTCGAACGCACCATCCTGGTCAGCAAAGTATTTCGGCGATTGCCCGGAGCGGGTTTGATCGAAGTTCTCTGCAAAGGGGAAGGGGAAAGGAGCCGGAAGGGGAGGGATGGCCGTTCCTTTCCCTTGGCCTGTCGTCGTGGAGAGCGAATAGACGGAATCGGGGTCGAGCGAAATGCTGAACGAGCCGTTAGCGGGAGTTACGTCGCTCACGTGATCGAAGGTTTTCGCGGCGTTCGTTTCCCAAACGTGAACTGCGCCCTGGGAAAGGCCCCCGGTCACACGGAACGTGACCTGTTGCGGGGTCTGGGCGTCCACGGTTTCGATGATTACGCTGTAGTCGCTGCCGGAGGGCGATTTTAGCGTGACGTAACTGCCCTTGCCTTGGAGGAATCCGCAGGCGCTGTCGATATAATGCCAGCCGGGCTGAGTAAATTGGGTGGTGTGCGCGGTCACCCAAATGGTGGGATCCACATTGTAATGCCCCGACCAGGGAGTGTTTGCCGTCATCAAGCCGGACCGCGGCGCGGGGAGATTGTCATAATACGAAGTGATCGGACTCCAAATCTCTGTTGCGGTAATCCGGTCCTCGATGTAGTTGAGGTTATAAATCATGGCGAGGGACTCCGCAAACGGAGACCAGCTCTTCGAGAGGCCGCTTGTATAGTAAAAGAACTCGTCTTCCGAAGCCCACAAGGGCTTGCCACTCTTCTTGGCGGAATCCGGGGCTGTCGGGCCTTTGAGAACGTTCGGGCTATGCACTCCAACCACGTCCACTGCCTTCTCAAGCTCCGGGTCGCTTTCCATCTTATCAACGATGCTCCATGGATGTTCTTCTGTATAGAGATCGCAGCAGACCACCTGGGTTGTAAGGCCGTTAAGGAGAAGAGTCTTTTTCAGCAGCTTGACATAGTTAGGCTCGTATTGAGTCTCGTTCCATATGCCTGTATACGGCATGTCCAGTTGGTGACTCTTCGCGCCTTGGATGAATTTGACGACGTAGTTGGCCATGTCCTGCGAATAAAAATGGCCGTTGCCGATCCAGCCTGGCGCGCCCCAGGCCAGACTGTCAAAGACAATGTGTGGGTTGCGTTTCTTCGCCTCCTCCATCAGCCACCATTCGTAACCGCGATTGAAATTGGGATGCGCCATTTCGGCGCGGGTGCGGGCGAAGCTCGGCTCGGAGCCGTCGGTTGAGTTCACATCACTGCCAATTTCAACCTTCAGGTGCTGAAGCGAGGCGCCGTAGTCCGGCTTGAAGAGGTAATCCAAAATCTGGCTGCGGTAGGGCTCGGGATAGTCAATCAGAAGGCGTGAAGAGGCGCCCGCACTGAGAGCGCCCAAGCCGTCGAAGACGCGGCCAGAGCCGTTTCCGTCAATCGTAATGGATGTCGTGACCTTTGAACGCTGATGGCAAGCCGCTAGAAAAAATCCGCTGGCCATCACAACTATAAGAACGGTAAGTCGTCGCACTTGAATCCCCTATCCCGTAAGGAGTAGCGCAGACCTGCGCCTTTCAGGTCTGCGGCTTGTTTCGCAATCATGTCTATGGTGCTGAAGTTTAGCGGGTAGCTATCACGGTCAATTTGTGCCTTAACAGGTTAAGTAGCATCCTTGTCGTGTCAGGGCATGGCGTTAGCAATGCCGTAAGCGCCACCCCCTCACCCCTCGGTTCCCATAGACGTTAAGTTAAGAGGTCGTCCGGCCTGTGAAGCCCGCTTGAGCGGGCGGCATAATTCTGGCCCACGGTCCCCTCTCCCTTTGGGAGATGGGGGGGCCGCGAAGCGGTGGGTGAGAGCGTTTGTGGCACGGCAAAGGTCGCCGCGGCGACCCGCGTTTGGCGGCAATCAAGAGCCCTGTCATCCTGAGCACCGTCATTCCCGCTTACGCGGGAATGACGGTCTTCCTCGCAATCAAGAGTTGCTCTTCAATTCTGGGCCTGTCATGGCCCAGAACGAAAAAACCGCAGAGTTTTAAAAGCAAAACTCTGCGCTACAGTGGCTTACCAATAGAATTTCAGCGCGAATTGTATCTCCCTCGGGTCATTTGCGCCGTCCCTCAGGGAAGTGATCCGGCCAAACGTCGATTTGTTGGTGAAGTCTCCAAAAGCCGGGGAGCTAAACTGCGGCGTATTCGTGATATTGAACACCTCAGTTCGGAACTCCAGGCGCGTCGTTTCCGTAGTCCGGAATTCCTTGAAGAGCGAGAGGTCGAGCCGGTGGAAGCCGGGACTCAGGTATTGCGTGGGGCTTCCGCCCAACGGGGCATAATCGGTTTGTCCAATCGCTGTCGCAACGCCTGGGTTGGTGAATGCGTTGGGATTCAGCCACTGGTTCACGTCGTGCGGGCCCGCGTACATATTTTGGCCGGGCACGAGCAAGGCGTTGCAACCAAAGTTGGAGGTGGTGCGGATGGGGCACCCCAGCGTTTCGGGAAAGCCATCCTCCTCCGTCAGAATCCAGTTCAGGGTCCACCCGCCTACAATCTGATTGGCCACGCCGGAACTCTTCGCCAGAAAATGCTTGCCGTTGCCGAGCGGAAGTTGATACGAGCCGCTGAGGTGAAAGACGTTGGGGACGTTAAACGCGCAAAGTCCATAGTCCCCTTGGACTCCAAAGTTGGGTAGATAAGGCGCGCGGAATCCGCCTTGGCCCGAGCCAATCAGCAAGTCTCTCGCATCCGTCCGGCACTTGGACCATGTGTAGTTGGCCAAAAAAGTAAAGCCGTGGCTGAAGCGCCTTTCGAAGTTGACTTGCAGGGCATCGTAATGGTCGTTCCCTTGCGTCGTAATATAACCCGATCCGCGCCCGAAATCAGGGAATGGAACATAGAGTTGAGGGTTGATGTTGGTGGGCAGAATTCCGCTCGTTGAGTTCAATCCCACGCTGGTTTCGAGGTGCCTGGAATTATTGCCGACGTAACCCAATTGGAACGTCTGGTTCGGCGTCAACTGGTACTGAATGGCGACGTTGTACTCCTGCGTGTAGGGTGTTCTGTAATTCGTCTGCAATCCTTCCAGGCTGAGCCCTTTGGCGTTCACGAAGGCTGGACTCAGTGCAATGCCGGAAAGGCCGGTTTCAAGGGTGCCGAGCGAGCCATCGGGATAGGTGATAGGATGCGCCGCATCCGGGGCGGGGAAAGAAAAGTTGAACAGGAATGGATAGTTCGAGCCGATATCCGGCGAGCCGCCGATATTGGTGAAGCCAGCGTAAAAGAGGCCATATCCTCCGCGCAGCACCAATTTAGGCCTGGGCTGCCAAGCAAACCCGAAGCGCGGCCCGAAGTTGTTGAGCGGCGTGTTGGTCAAGCCGGGCGTACTGCTGTAACCCAGCTTGATGCCGTCCTTGGCGAGCGTGGCCGGAAACGACGGAGAAAGCGGATTGTTCCGCCGCTGCGACGTGATGAGATATTCGGCTCCGTTGCCCGGCGCTCCAGGAATCAAATTCGCCTGCGCGCCGTAGGTTTCCCTCACTTGGCCGAAGAACTCCCACCGCAACCCAAAATTGAGCGTCAGCTTGGGCGTTGTCTTCCAATCGTCCTGAAAATAGGCGCCGTAGTAGTGACGCTGGTCATCGGGTCCGGTGAAGTTGGAAGCAACGGCTGAATCCGCTCCGCCCACATTGTTGAAGCCGCTGGGCACGGTTGACGCCATCGGCGCCAGGAGTAACTGAGCCATGCCGGTGCTGCCGCCCCCGGCGGACGGGACGTCCGTGTAGGTCCCGCCGAAATCGAACTCGCCGCGCGGATAAGCAGGAGCAAACCATGGGAAGCGGAGGTGCTGCATCTCAAATCCGCCCTTGAAGGTGTGCCCGCTATAAATCTTGGTGAGATTCTCGGAGAGTTGCGAAGTGTCATTCACCCGCTTGCCGGGCACGAATGCCGCCGGACCGAGCGACGACAGGCCGGAGATATCAATCTTGGGCAGCCCGCCATTCTCCGGAACCTGCGGGATTCCCTGAATGCCAAACTGGGCCGGAATGCCCATGGTGTTGGCAAACGGCTGGAGTTGGTTGGTGGTCAACCGGCTGTAACCAATCCGGAGTTCGTTGACCGTGGTCGGATTAAATGTATGAGTTTCGCTCAGAACCGCGTTGATGCTGAGGTTCTGAAAAGTATCCTGCGAGAAGCTGCTGCCATCCGCTACGCCCTGGAAGGGGCCCGGAACGAAATTAGGATTGTTCGCGTAGCTGACGCGGCCAAACATCTGGTCTTTTGAGCTGAAGTTGTGGTCCATCCGCACATCAAACTGGTTGGTGCTATTGCGAATGGAGGGATTTGTAAAGTAGTTGCTAAACAGGCCGGGAAGCGTCGGCAGCGGGTAAAGGTTGAGCAGCTTGATGGCGTTTGCGTCGAGCCGCCCTGCCGGCAATTGGTTGAGCAAGGCAATTTGCGCCGGGGAAGTGAAATCTTTTGTTCCGGCAAGGCTTCCCCGGTAAAACGGATCGCGGACGAAACCGTTGGCCTTTGTATCGGCGATCCCTGTCACCGGATCAACTTGCCCTATGGTTACCTGGCGGGTGGTGGCTGGATCAAAAACTGTTCCGAGGGGGAATATCCGGCCCAACAGGTCCGTGCGTGTGCCGCTTTGGCCCGTGATCCGGTTCGAAAGATTGGTGTAGCTGCTGGCGCGCTCCGCCGCCGTGGGCACCGACGCAAGTTGGGGTTCCGCTTGGCGGATGCGCGTGCCTTCGTAGTCAAAAAAGAAAAAGGTTTTATCCTTTCCGCTGTACACCTTGGGAATCACAACAGGACCACCCAGCGTGAATCCAAACTGGTTCTGGCGAAACTCACCTTTCGCAGCGCCGGAGGCATTCTCGAAGAAATTGGCGGCGTCGAGACCGCTATTGCGCAGAAACTCCCACGCGTCACCGTGCAATTGGTTGGTTCCCGATTTGGTTGTGGCATTCAGCACCGCCCCGCCAGCACGCCCGAACTCGGCGCTGAAATCACTGGTCTGAATCTTGAACTCCGAGATCGCGTCAACCGGAGGCTTTATGGCATAGCTTGCGCCATTCAGGAAATCGACGGAATCGTTATTATTGTCAATTCCGTCCAGGATGTAATTATTCTCAGACGAAGGTACTCCGTTGGCGATAAACGTGCCCGTCGCCTCTAATCCGCGCCCGGTTGGCGAAACACCGTTAACGCCTGCGGCGAGTTGGGCGAGGAACGTGTAATTGCGCCCATTCAAGGGGAG
Source organism: Terriglobia bacterium (assembly GCA_050745285.1). GTDB lineage: Bacteria > Acidobacteriota > Terriglobia > UBA7540 > UBA7540 > RH2-MAG17b. The sequence continues at coordinate 4,287 of JBOGJX010000462.1, read as the reverse complement.
ATTGTTCACCTCATGCTGCCCCACCACCTGGCCGGTGGAAGCATTTTGGGTTTGAAGCTGCGGAGGCGCCGCAGTCACCGTCACGGTCTGCGTCGCCTGTCCGGGTTGAAGCGTAAAGCTCACCACCACCTGCTGTTGCACATTCACGATGACGTGAACATGGGTGGACTTCTGAAAGCCGCGGAAGCCAGCGGAGACAGAGTACGTTCCTATCTTGATGGGCGTAAATGTATAGCTGCCATCGCCGTTCGTGACAGTGCTGACGGAGAGTGACGTTCCTTCGTTGGTCAGTGTCACGCTCGCGCCAGGTATCGAAGCCCCGGTCTGGTCCTTGACCGTGCCCAGGATCGTGCCGGCGTCCACTTGCGCGAAGGCCAGGCTTGCCCCAAGCAGGAGTAACGCCAGCAACCCCGGCATTAAACGAGCTAAGCGAGAAAACTCTTTGGCGGATTTCATTTCCTTACCTCCTTGGCCAGCCCGGCCAGGCAAACATACGGCGCTCTTTAAATAGAGACGCAAGAACCAGGGTGTCACCAGGGTTAAACGCCAGATTTTGTGCGGTGCAGGTTGTTCCGTTAACGTAAACGGAAAGAACTTACTACCTGCCTTTGGCAATGTCAAGAGAAATTTTTACGGAGTGGGTAACAGGTAGCACAGAGCAGCAGCGCGGCAACCAAAGTGCGCCTGCCAAACCGATCACCGTCATTCCCGCGAAAGCGGGAATCCAAAGCAATGGACCCCCGCTTTCGCGGGGGTGACGACAAAGGCCGGGTTAGGACGGCCTGAAAGGCCTTGCTAAGAAAACAAGAATTTACGGCCTTGCATTGCAGAGTTTTGCCGTTGAAACTCTGCGGCATTTGGTGTTTATTGATACCGTTCATGGACCGATAGAAAAAACCGCAGAGTTTTAAAACCAAACTCTGCGCTACACTGGCGGGTTACAATTCCGGAATTTCAGCCCGGCGAATTTCGCGGAAGAAATGGAGGTTGGAGCGCAGCACCGTATGGGGAGTCAAATAGTAATTGGGTGGAATGAGCCGGCCATTGGCGATGTGATCGACCGCGAGGCGTACGGCAACCTGTCCCTGCACATAAGGCCGTTGATGAATGGAAGCGAGGATGGTTCCCTTTTCCAGGTAAGGAACCATTTCCTGGAAGAGGTCCGTGGTAATCAGTTTCACTTTTCCATGCAATCCCCTGGCGCCGACGGCATGGCACACAGGAAGGCAATTGGCCGTGCTCACGTACAAGCCCTTGAGCGTCTTGTGCCGGCCGAGGAGCGCATAGACCTTCTGGAAGGTTTCATCTTCGTCGTCGTGGCCTTCAAGGACCTCGAGCAGCTTGCCGCCGGGAGACAACTGTTGGAACATTTCCGCGAAAGCCTGGACCTTCTTACGATGATCTTCGGTAAGAAACATACCCGTTACAACCGCGACATCGGACTTGGGAGGAAGAAACTTGGCCATCAGCTCAGCGGCCATGTGGCCGTTGACCGCCGGGTTGACGCAGATCACCGTTGACCGGGCGCTGCCGGGCGCGTCAGAAGCCACGCAAATCACCCGGACGCCCTGTTCTTCGGCCTGGTTGATCAGAGAGGTCAGGCTTCCGGGATCGCCGGGGCAGATGGCCACGACCTGGAGCTTCCGGGCCAGCAGTTCTTTCATTGCCGCCACTTCACCGCCCCCAAGGCGGTCGATCGGACGATAAACAATCTCCACGCCCAGTTGCTCAAAACGCCGGGCTTCGCTCAAAAAGCCATCGCGTATTTGATCGTAAAAGTAATGGATCTCCCGGGGAATGCACACGCCGATCCGGATGACGGGCCTGCCCACGGCCAGCGCGCGGGCCGCCAGATTCGGACGGTAGCCATGTTCTTTGGCGATGCGCAGGATGCGCTTTCGCGTGCTTTCGCTGATTTCCTTGCGGCCATGCAAGGCACGGTCCACAGTCCCGATGGAGACCTTGGCCAGCCGCGCGATTTCCTCTACGCCGATCTTCCTCATGAACGACCTAGTGTAAACCAGGGACGGAAAATTTGCCGGGCCGCTGGGAAAAGAGAGGTAGCCACGGCACGATTTGTGTGCCGTGGACCTTCAAGCACCCACGGCGCACAAATCGCGTCGTGGCTACCAGGAAAGCCGCAGACCTGAAAAACGCAGGTCTGCGCTACCCTTGCATTCGGCGCAGCCACCGGATAGAGTACCATTTCCGTGCACGGACACGGAATGACGATGCGAGACTTCACATGTACCTTAACACGTGAGGAATACAACGGCTGGAAGGCAATCCGTTTGTCCAACGGGATTATTGACCTGTTTATCGTGCCCGAGCTTGGAGGCCGGATCATCCAGCTACGGCTTGGCGCTCAGGAGTTTTTCTATGTGAACCCGCGCCATCGAGGCCGGGTTTATCCTCGGGAAGAAAACTGCTTTGATGCTGGATGGAAGAACTACGGCGGCTCCAAGGTATGGCCGGCGCCTCAGGGATGGGAAAGCAAAGAGCAATGGCCGGGACCTCCCGATGCGGTCCTGGACGGCGGGGCTTATAGATGGCGCGTCGTGGAAGAAAGTTCGCATAGCGCGGCGGTCCACATCGAGAGCCTGCCGGACGGCTATACCGGCCTGACTTTCTCGAGAGAAATCCGGCTGTTCGAGAACCTTTCCGCCGTCCACATACTCCACAAGATGCGAAACAACTCATCGCGTCGAGTGCGCTGGGCGGTCTGGCAGGTTACGCAGCAGGCGGCCATCTCGCCGCTTTTTGTTTACGCTCCTGCGCGCAGTTACCGTCAAATGTTTGGAGATAAGACCTTCGAAAGTGTTGAACTCGATGCCGGGAAGGGTCTGTGGAAGCTCAAGTACGCAAATCAAGTTGCCAAGTTCGCCGTGGATGCGGAACAGGGTTGGCTGGCCGTTCTGAAGCCGCGTGAGCAGGTTGCGCTGGTCGAAACGTTCCCGCTCTTTCCAGGTGAGCCCTATCCGGACGGGTCCCCGGTTGCATTCTGGGTGAATGGGCGGGGAACCTTCACCATCCCCCGTGGCGCCATTGATATGGGCGATGACCCCAATGGCTGTGACCCTTTCATCGAGACAGAGATCATGAGCCCGCTTGCAGAACTCGATCCCGGCCAGGAATACAGCTTTCCCGTAACCTGGCGTCTGGCCGCTCTCCCACTTCCCGTTGTGGCAAAAATCAACTCTTGTGCACTGATTGGGGAACCCGTCGCGGTCAAGCCAGAGGGCCAATATTTGCGCGTAACGGGCGCATACGGACTCTTTCAGGCTGGCCGCGTTGAACTGACAAGTTTCGGGCGAGACGGTCGTTTGTTGGACACCCTGCCGCTGGGAGACTTCACGCCGCTCGAGTCCTGCCGGATTGATCAACCCATTAAGAATCGCGACCGGCTCGGCAAGGTAAGTCTCCGGGTGAGAGATTCAGCCGGTGGACTGATCGGGACGATTGATGAATCCTGCCTCCTATCCGGATAATCGCTATCTGCGCCGTATGTTCCCAATGAAGAGTGGGTATAATACGGTGGGCCAGGGAACACGATGTTTTACGCCCGGAAATACGCGAGCCGTTCTCCGGCGATGGTCTTCGCATGATTGCGGAAGGGTATTCGGAAGAGGGATTTTGCTTACCGCCCGCGCCACGGAAATCGCCCATGCCTGGCGCGACGGTTTGCGAGCTCTAAAATGCCGCGCGCCTCTATAGCAAGCTGCGCCACCTGCGCTTGCAACACTGCATTTACAAGCTGCGAAGACGAACGATACAATAGAAGACTGTGAGCGAAGCTGTTAGCTGCGACGGCTTAGTACACATGTTCGCAATTGCAGTTACGTATTTTCCCTCACCCGGCGCGACGGGAAGCACTGCTTCTCCGCGCCACCCTCTCCCGAAGGGAGAGGGCTGGCATTCGACGTAGATAAGGGTACTGGCCCTCTCCCAGGGGGAGAGGGTGGCCCAGCGGGCCGGGTGAGGGGTTACCACGGGCACAAAAAATACGTCACCGTAAATATAAACAACAGCACTAAGGTGCTTCCATCACGTCCTGGAACTTGCGGTTATACCAAGCTTTCCGCAGCTCGCGGAGCCTCGTTCCAACAGATTCCGGCAAATGATCAGCAAACCTGCGATGAAGGCCGAGCCTGAAAGCTACCCGGCCTAGGCGGGTCAGCGGGACGTAATAACGGGGCAGATCGACCTTCTGAAATCCATTAACCCGCTTGAACTGGCTGAGACCGTCTATCTGCTTCTTGCCGTAGCTGAACTTCTGGTACACAAGGT
>JBOGJX010000461.1:0-10686 GCA_050745285.1 Terriglobia bacterium | reverse complement strand
GACGGGAAGCGCTGCTTCCCGTCGCGGTGGGTGAGAGATCTTTCGTGCTTTGCTGGTGCCGCCAAGCGGCATGACCGACTGTTAGAGCAAGCGCGCTTTTCCTCATGGGCCGCGCAATGAGGCAACTGGGAAGTAAAGACCCTGATAATTCCTCTGCCACCAATCACCCGTTGCCTGCCGTCCGGCAAAACTCGTGAACGCATAGTCATAGGCAATCGCCCGGATGTAGCGCGGCGGCGCCGTGGGAAACGGATTCCTGCCCATTAGGCTGAGCGCCTGCGGTGAGCCTTCGAGCAACCGGATCATCAGGTTCACGAACCATGGATTGCTGCGGTAATTGCTCAGCGCCGCAAACCACATCTGCCAGTCAAGCCGCGGTTGGCCAGGCGCCACCCAGCCGGGCCTTCGCTTCGGATCGCCGGGCTTATATTTGAACTCATAGTCTCGCCAGTGAACACCGTCATTGCTGCCCTGGATCACGATCTCAATCCGCGACGTGGTCATCACCGCGAAAAGTCCATAGCTATTCACAATATGGAACGGTTCGAGCCATTGGGTTGCTTCCAGCGCCACCTGCGGAACCGATGGCGCGCCGAAAATCGTGACCACCAGCAAAACCGAACTTCCGAACAGGATCACCGCGGCCAGAGCCGCGACGCGGGCTCTTCTCCCCATCGAACTCTTCATCCGGACAAGCGTGAATGCGAAGCGGCCAGTAAGAGCGCGCGGCAGGATGCGCCGCAAGAACTGATCGTCGAGAAGCAGTAGACAGAGGGCGACGGTCAGCAGGTTGAAGAACGCGTAATTTCCGGTGGCCGCGATCAGGATCTGAAAGAAGATAAGCAGCGCGCAACCCAGCAGCCGGATGCGCCGGGGAAAAAAGATGAGAAACGGGACCGCGATCTCGAAGAAAAATACGCCCACGGTGGAAAATCTTTGAAACCACGGCGGCAACTGGAAGGCATACCATGCCAAGGGCGTTGGCAACGGTTGCGTCCAATAGTGATAATCGAGCGCGGTGAGGTTTCGCCACGTGGGATCGTGGCTGGTAAGCTTCACGCAGCCGGAAAGAAACACCAAACGGAATAGAAGCCAGCGCAGCAGCCAGATAATGGTCTTCGCGGGTGGACGCTCGCGGGATCCCGGGTTCCCAGCCAGGTCCTGCGTTCGACTCCGCCGACGGCGCGGCCGAATCCAGGAAAGGCCAACCCTCTTCCATGGAGCCAGGAAAATTGCCAGGAAACCCGCCTCGATCAGCAGAATGTCCCATTGAAAGGACATAAAGTCCTGGCCTACGTTGACCAGTGACAAATAAAAAAACCAGAGAACGAGGAGAACGGGGCCTGGCGCGAAGTCGAGGATCAGCAGAATAGAAAGGACTGTCCCGCCACCCGCGAGGAATTTCAGGAAGGCATCGCTTGCGCTCAGCCAAGCCAGCGTGGGAAGCAAACGAAACCGCGCCGACCCAAAATTCTGAGCGATCTCCGCGAGAAAGTGGTGAGCCGGCAAAAGGCCGTGGGCGCCGATAAGACCCGGGATTTGGGGCCATAGAGAGGCAAACGCCGCCAGATACACCAAGCCGAGCAGCCGGAGAAAAACCCAGCGCGTGAGGAAGTGAGACGGCGGGTCAAGACGCTTGCCCCAAAAGAACAACCGGAGCCTGTCGAAAAAAGGACGGTGGCCGGCCACAAAACGATAGGCCATTTCGCTCAGCGGGGCGAAGCCGGGAACCTTGGTGTATAGCCACAGCAGCCACGCATAGCCTGGCACTAAAGCAACAAGACGAAATACCGCTTCAGCCGCGCTGGATATGCGGCCGGAAGGCTCGATGAATTGTACGGCTCGTTGGATTTGTTCGCGGGGAATCCCCGGAAAGTTATCCGCCTCTTCCTGAAATGGACCATAGACAACGGCATCCCCCGTCAACCGCCGCCAATACTCCACAAAGAAGCGGCAGAAGCCACAGTCGCCGTCAAAAACCAGAAGGGGTTTCGCGACTTGCATGGTGGACTTTATGACCCCAGGAACGTAGGGGCTTGCGGGCTGTATCAAGGTGCGGTCAAGGCATTGTGGCGCGCTCGCCCCAGCCAGGCTTGCGTTGGAGGCCTTTCATGATTCCATACAAAAAGCCGCAGAGTTTTAAAAGCAAAACTCTGCGCTACATGCGTTCCAAGTTATATTCCACTGGATCCAGGATTCTGATGCAACCAACCCGAAATCTCCTACGAAGCCACCTTCTCCTGCGCGGCGTCCCATACTGTTTTCAATCCGCGCTTCAAGGCGATGTTGCCAATCCACGAGGCGCGCGCCGCTTCAAAGCCCACTTCGATATTGGCGTTGGGCAATTTGCGTGAGCGCATGCAATCCAGAAAATTTCTGACGTGATCGAGGGTGCCGTCGTGCTCCGAGCGCACCAGAATTTCCGGCTCGGGATAATTCTTGTAGGGCTGCCAGCGCACGCCCTCAGGGTAAACGGCTAGGTGCGAGCGGTCAATCTTGAGAGTTGCCTTGGTGCCGCGGAATTCAATGCCTCCATCGTCGATACCATTATTCAGGGCGCTGTTGAAGGTGACGTTGAATTTCCCCGGGTACTCATACGCAGCGGTGATGGTGTCCGGGCACTGCCAGTTCATGAAGTAGACGTCGCCCGTGGTCGTGGCTGTCCTCGGGACCGGTTGGTTCATGTACCACTGGATCACGTCGATCCAGTGCGTGAGCAGATCGGTAAGCGCGCCGCCGCCGAAATCCCAGAAAAAACGCCAGTGAATGAATTTCTCCAGCGTGAACGGCTGATCCGGCGCATCGCCCAGAAACATTTTCCAGTTGAGTTTTGAAGTGTCAATGGGATGCGCGGCCATCCAGCCTGTGCTCTCCGTATAATTTTGGAACCAGTAGGTGTAAACGAACGCCACCTCCCCAAGCATCCCGGAATCGATGAGCTGCTTCCCCAAAATGTAATGCGGCCAGCTCCGCTGTTGGGTTCCCGTCTGCACGACGCGGCCCGATTCCTTGACCACCCTCACCATCTCGACGCCCTCAGGGATGTTGTGCATGATCGGCTTTTCGCAATACGCGTCTTTGCCGGAGCGGACCGTGTCAATCAGCACTTGCTTGTGCCAGTGATCAGGCACGGCAATCAGCACCGCGTCAATGTCCTTGCGATCGAGCACGTCATGATAGTTTAAATAGGCCTGAGCTTGAGACCCTGCTACCGACTGTTGCCTCAGGCGGCGCGGCTCGTAGACGTCGCACAGAGCTACCACATCCACCCCAGGATTTTTCATGAACAATGACATGTCATAGCTGCCGCGCTCGCCGCAGCCGATCAGCGCCATGCGCACCCGGTCATTTGCGCCCAGCACGCGTGCCGGAGCCAAACCGCCAAAGGCTGCCATCCCCGCGCCGGCCGCCGCCGTGCCTTTCAGAAACTCGCGCCGCGTTACAGAATGATTCTCTTTATTCATAGGTTTCATGACTCCTTTCGCAGATAACGTTGCCGTACCATCCGATAGTAATGGTATTGCTTGATTTAAAGGCGGCTTTACGCCGCCATTTGGCGAGATAAACTCGCCGCTACACATGCCCAACCGCGCCACTACCCATCCGACTGCGCATCATATCCCAACTTACGCCGGGAATTGAGAAAGTTTTCTGCCCTTTCGCCGGCGCGTGGCCTTCAGGCGCCGCTAATTCTTGCGCCAGGCACTATAATAGGGGCCGGATGCGGAAGACTTCGGACATGTGGGCGCGGGCGGCCTTTTATGCGACGCTGGGGTTCATCATTCCGGCGAGTGCGGTGGCCGGATATTTCATAGGCCACTTTCTTGACAATTATCTTCACACCGGCGTGGCGCTCTCCCTGGTGGGCATTTTTGCGGGGACGGCGGCGGGAATTGTGGAAGTTTTGATGTTGATTACAAGGCAGGAAAAGAATGCCGGAAACGGAAGAGACAACGGCGCAGATTGAGCGCCGGATACTTCGCTGGATGATCCTTGTGGGGGCCGCGGCGTCGGTGGGCGCGGCCGTGTTCTTCCATGCCAGGTTGGCGGGCGGGGTTGCGGCGGGGGCGGCCATTTCCGTTCTGGGGTATTTCTGGCTGATGGAGGCGATGTCCAGCGCCCTCGGCAGCGGCCAGGCGCGGATCACAAAAGGGCTGGTCATAAAACTCATCCTACGTTATCCTATCCTGCTAGGCGCTCTCTACCTTTTCTACCGTACAAAATGGCTGCCCACGGGAGCCGTGCTGGCGGGACTCTTCGTTCCGCTGGCGGGCGGCGTAGTTGAGTGCCTGTATCAAGTAGGGGGTATGGTATTCCCTGCCGGGCCGAGCCGGCCGCCCCGGTTCTGACCGGCGTCCACGCCTGGCGACGGAAGGGCGTTTAAATAAAGGCTTATCCGCGAAAAGATTCGGGACCGGCAAATGACCTACGAACAAATCGAAAAAATCGTGGGCGAACTCGCGAGCCACATGCGCCAGATCGAAGATGCCCAAGTTGTACAAGGAGTCTTGGAACATCGCTTGGAGCGCCGGATCGATGGCCTTGCAGCCATGATTGAAGTCACGAACCAGAGTGTCCAAAGTCTGTCTGAAACTACACTGGTGATAGGCAACGCGGTGAGTACACTCATTGAGCAGGCCAAGAGTCAAGAGGACCGAACGGCCAAACTCGAGGACCGGACTGCCGAGCTCGAACGAAGCGAAATCACCATGCGGGCAGCAATGGAGGCGCTGTTTGCGCGCATGGACCGCTTCATCCGGGGCATCGAAGGAAATGGGCACAAACAGTGAGGGAACGCAGGAGAATATCCAAAGAGTTCGCGCGCGGCGCGTTTAATGGGTTGCTAAAAATATCTGCAAGCATGTCATTCTGAGGAGCCGAAGGCGGTCCTGAGCGAAGCCGAAAGAAGAATCTCGCAAATTGTTGACAAAACGCGAAAGCAGATTCTTCGCAGAGTTTACCCTGAGCGAAGCCGAAGGGCTCAGAATGACAGCTCAAAGGACTTTTTCAGCATCCTGCTCTAAGGCGTGCCCTGGCGGCCCTGCGCTAGACCTAAGGGAGTCATACCGGCTGGCTAGAAATTAGCGAATAAGCAAAAACCATGGGATATTTTGCAGCATTATTGAACAAGCTGTTTGGCGGCGCGGCCGCTGCGCTCCTTTTGAAGTTCGGTCTCACTCCCGGCGATCCGGCCCATCCGATTCCGAACTACGTGGCGGGCGAAGTTTTGGTAATTCTCATCATCTTGGTGGGAGCGCTCATCCTGCGTTCGAGGCTCTCGGCCGAACGCCCCGGCAAGTTCCAGATGGCGATGGAATGGGTCATTGAATTCACGCGGAACTTGGCCGACGAGGTCGTCGGCGAGAATGGGCGCCAGTACGTTGCGCTGGTCGCCACCCTCGGCATATTCATTGTTCTATGCAATCTTATGGGCCTGATTCCCACGGTCCAAAGCCCGACCGCTGAACCCGCCGTCCCGCTTGGGTGCGCCGTGGTCGTCTTTCTGCACTACAACTACCAGGGAATCCGTCACCACGGATTGTTTGGCTACCTGAAACATCTGAGCGGACCCTTGGCCGCCATCGCTGTCCTGATGTTCCCTGTCGAGGTTTTCAGCAACGTGCTGCGCCTTCTCTCACTGACCGCTCGTTTATATGCCAACATGCTGGCGGGCGGAATGATCGAGACCATTTTCACCAAATTGGTTCCGATTGGCTTGCCGGCGGTCTTCATGGCCTTGCACGCATTTGAGTCGCTTTTGCAGGCTTACATTTTTATGATTCTGCCGCTGCTTTATATCAGCCTGGCCGTGACGGAAGAGCACTAATCCCGGGTTTGCAGAGTGGACCTTTTGGCTTGTCATTCTGAGCGGCCAAGCAAGCCGCGCTTGCTCTCGGCCGCCGCAATTCCATATCAATGCAAGCTTCTCATCCTTGCGGCATGGGAAGCCAAAGGAGAATTAAAAGTGCGACAGAAGATTGTTCTTTTGCTTACGGGCCTCGCGGGCCTCTTCCTTGCTGTTCCTGCCTTCGCGCAAGGCGCGGCGCCGGCTGCGGCGGGAGGTGGAACAAACCTGGTGCCCATCGCTGCGGGGATTGGCATGGCTATCGCCGCTGGACTCTGCGGCATCGGGCAGGGAAAAGCTGCGGCCAGCGCCTGCGAAGGCGTGGCCCGCAACCCCGGTGCGCGCCCGGCCATTTTTCTCTTCATGATTCTGGGCTTGATCTTCATCGAGTCGCTGGCGCTTTATACGTTCGTGATCATCATCATCAAAGTGAAATAGCATTTCCCGGCGCCGCAGGGGGAGAAGAACGTCTTCCCTTGCTGGTTTACGCCGGCGGACCTTACGGTTTGTTGAAAAACCCGGCCAAGCCCTCTCCCGTCGCGGTGGGTGAGGGTTCTTTTCATTCTTTGCGGGTGTCGCAGGGCGACATTACCCGCTTCTAAAAAATAGCAGCCCACCGCGCGTTGGATATCCACCACCTGCTGTCGCACGGCGCCATCACTTGCCTTCCCCCTTGGATCATCACCGTCGAACGGCTCATCAGATTTGTAGCGGCGGGATCAGATGAAGACCAATCAATACCTATTTCTATTGGCGGTTTTTCGCGTCTCGCGCAGCCTTTCGGCGGGCATGATCACCATCGCCTTCCCTTACCTCATTCTGACCACACTGCACCAATCTCCTCTGGTACTTGGTCTGCTTTACACTTCCGCCGCCGTGGCGACCGCGGCATTGGGATTGTTCTTTGGATTCCTCACCGACATTTGGGGGCAAAAGAAGACGCTGATTATCGTGGGCCTCACACTGCCCCTCAGTTCCGCGCTGATCTTCGTCTCAGGGCATCTCTGGATGCTCTTCATCGCCTGCATGGTGGGTGGATACTCCGCCACCGGATCGCTGATGGGCGGCGGCGTGGGCGGCGCGGCGCAGCCCATTCAAATCGTTTCCATCGCTCAATTGACGACCTCCAAAAATCGTACCTCCGTGCTTTCAATCTTTACCTTCATCAGCGGCATCTTCGCCGCGTTTGGCGCGCTCATGGCGCGGCTCTTTAGCGTGCACGATGTCTTTCTGGCGGCCACCGTCATTTCGTTGTTGGGCATTGCGACCCTCGCTCCGGTGAAATTCAGCGAGTACCGGGGAAACATCCGGCGGCTCAGCAGCAAATCCGTGATCGGCAAGTTCAGCCTAACGGGCGCGTTGAATGGATTCGCTTCCGGTCTGGTCATTCCATTCCTGATTCCGTTTTTTGTGATCGTATATCACGTTCCCAAGTCGCAAATGTCCGTCTACGGCTTCATCGCCGGGTCACTCGGCGCCTTTGCGCTTCTGGTTGCACCGCGCCTCGAGCGGATCTGGGGGTTTGTGCGCACGGTGGCCTTCACCCGGGGCTTTGGAACCATCCTTCTTCTTTTTATGCCACTCTTCCATATTTTCCCGCTGGCCATTCTCATTTATCTGGTCACGCCCGCTTTCCGCGTAATGGCGGTGCCAGTGCAGCAGACGGCGCTTACGGAGTTGGTGAACTTTGACGAAATAGGCCGCGCCCTGGGATTAAACCAGGTGGCGCGTCTGACGTCCTCTTCCGGCGCCATCGCTTTCACAGGCTATATGTTTGACATCTCGGATTTTGGTTTGCCTTTTTACGCCTACGCCATCGTCATGGGATTGAATATTTACCTTTATTTCCACTTCTTCAAGGCCATGGAAGACCGCCTGGATCCTGAAAGGGTTGCGTGACAGTTGTATACAGCACACTGCGTTAAGGGTCAGTCATTCTCGCGAAAGCGGGGATCCATAACAAGGCTGATTGCTGGCCCACAATCTGCCGGCAACGAGAGAACCTGTGTGGAGGGGCAGCGGGGGGTGGAAGCCGTGCTTTCCGCCGCGGTGGGTGAGGGGTTCTTTTTATGCTTTGTTAGTGTCGCCTAGCGACATGGCCGGCTGCTAAGAGCTTGAAGCGCGCCTTGGCGAAGGCGATATTTTGGGCCACGGCGCAAGCCAGGCGGGCGACGCCAGTAACGCGAGGTTTGATGGCGTTGAATTCCGGCGATGCAGGGCGTAAAATCGCATTGTGGAGTTCTAGTAATGGTTTGAGGAGGTCTATTCAAATGAAAAAGCTTTTCTTGAGCATAATGGTTGCTTTGATGGCGATGGCAGTTTGGGCCATTCCATCCAGCGCGTCGGTCCTGGGCCAGTATGTAGAAGTCCGGTCGGCGGACGTTTACACAGGTCCTTGCTTTGCCAACTCTGAAGTCGGTCTTGAGGGCCGGCACGCTATTCTGGTATGGACAATCCGGCAGGGTGAATGGCGAGGATCGAATCTCAGCGGCCTCAGCGTGGTCGCAGTGATCAACGCGAAGGATAATCTGGGCGACCCGTACCATAATCCTTATCCGGCAAAGGCTATTTTGATTGTCGATCAGCGGGCGAGCGCCGCTCAGCGCCACGCGCTCGTTTCCTTCGTCACGGCAGCCGGCGGTCCGCTGGTTGCGCACATCGTGCAAGTGGATCGTGCGCCGATCAGCGTTGAGTTCGGCAAAGGGATGAACCATGGCACGGTCACCGTGGTGGCAGGGAATCTGGCCCGCATTCAAACCCGTAGCATGTGCGCCGGGGATGCTATATGCGGCAATGAGATCCGCTATTATCCTCCGCTCACCAAGGTTTCGGGCGCCATGCCGGCCTACACCGTTGAAGAAGCTTACAGCGGCAATGGTCTGGGTGTGGAGTGGAACCGGAGAGACGACCGAAGCGCTTATATCGGAACGTTCCATTTGTAAGGTTGACCTTTGTTGCCGAGCGCTATACGGGTCTTAACCATTTGCCGGGACTGCGCCCGAAAAAAATTTGCTGACGCCTTCGTAGGGGCGCTACTTGTCGCGCCCAAGGCAGGGCAAGCCTAGGCGTGTCCAAATTGCGTTTCAAACCTTTGGGTGCGACCCGCGGCTTTGCCGCTTGCTGCTTCGTAGGGGCGCGCTGGTTGCTGCGCCCAAAACCGGCGGCCGCAGCAAGCAGCGCCCCTACGAACCTCGTCCTCGCCGCCGGTTTTTCGGCGTTCAGAAAACACCGCTGAAGCAAATAGCGTCACTATAATTTGTAATCCTCAATAAGAGGACGTGATGAACCTTAGAAAATTATCGGCATTACTTATTGCCAGCCTGTTTCTGTGTGTTGCGCTCGCCTGCGCGCAGGGGTCGTATAAGGTGACGGCTGGCGGTGCCCCGGACGCGGCCATTCCTGCGCCTCTTCGAGCCGTGCTGGAGCCGCAGGGGGTGCAGTTCTCCGGGACGCAAGGGGCAGCGGTTTGCGAAATCTGGTGGCGCAAAGATATTCCGGAGGGAACGAACGCCGGGGCTTCCGCAGACATACTTTATGGCGGTCTCAGCATGGGAGAGTTTGTGGGTGTTCTGCACTTCCCGGCGGCGGGCAAAGATTTCCGGGGCCAAGCCATCAAGGCGGGGTATTATACGCTGCGCTACGCCTTGATTCCCCAGGATGGGAACCACATGGGCGTGAGTTCCTATCGCGATTTTCTCCTGCTCATTCCGGTTGCCGACGACGCGAATCCGGATCAGAACTTGAGCTTTGACGCGGTGGTCAAAGCCAGCCGCCTCACCGCCGGGACCGGGCATCCGGCCGTGCTGATGCTCGATCCGCCGAGCCAGAATGCTAATGCAAAATTCCCCTCTGCCGCGCAGGACGATCAGGGAAATTGGGCTATGGATGTGAAGCTGGATGCAAAGTCCGCCGCGGGCGCGGCTGCGCAACTGCCGTTTGCCGTGGTTCTGGTGGGCCAATATCAGGGGTAAGAGGGAGTGGGTTGTGCTTAGCGATCAAACTTCAGACGGGCGGGATGCCCATCGCATATCTCGCGGCCGTCAAGCAAGCCGCTTTTCACGCGCTTTTCTCGCCACCTCCGTTTGCCTTCTAACGCTTTCCCTATCTTCTTTCGGCGCCCCGACGGGCCAAACGACAGCCAAAACGAGCACTGCGCCGGTCGTTTTGCGTGGGACACTGGGCGCGGCCGCTGGTAAGGGGCCTTCGCTCGACACGCCCCAGAAGAATTACGTCCTGCAGGGGCAGTCTCCGTACCTTTTGCACGTCCTCGAAGACAAGCGACTCTTGAATCAGGAACTTCAGGTGGAAGGCACGGCAGGCGCCGACGGGACTTTTGTGGTGGACCACATCTACGCGGTCCGCAACGGGAAGCTCTATAAGATTCAATATTACTGCGAGGTCTGCAACATCACTTACGTTCAGCCGGGCCACTGCTATTGTTGCGGGCGCGAGACAAAGTTGCAGGAAGTGCCGGCAACTCCTTCGACTCCGTAGGGCGCGCTACCTGCGATTATGCTGTGGGGTGCTGATTGGCGCCTCAGCAATTCTCCTCAACGAATTTACGAATCTTCTCCCTAAACACGCCCTCGTCAAACTCCATGGCGTGCTCACGAATCCGTTCTTTATCAACTCTCAAATTCTCCAATTCTCTAATTGCAGCAATTAGAGCTTCGGGAGTCTGGTCTAGAAATAGCACGCCCGTCTCGCCATCAATCACAATCTCCGCGGCGCCCCCTCCGGCGCAGGCAATCACGGGCTTTCCATAGGCCTGAGCTTCAACCATGACGATGCCAAAATCCTCAATCGCCGGGAAGACGAAGGCCCGGCAGCGCGAGTAACAG
>JBOGJX010000460.1:0-7556 GCA_050745285.1 Terriglobia bacterium | reverse complement strand
CATTTTCGTTATCTTCCGCTGCGGCGATGGGCGAGCCGCCCATCGCCGCAGCGGAAGAAGGTCAAACGCACGGTCCGCCGGCACGGCCGAAGCCGTGCCCTTCCGACTGAATTTTCATGCTTTGCGGAAGAAATCGCCCGGCCCGATGCCCGGACGAATCCGATTGAACAGGACTCGCAGGGAACACGGTTTTTCACACGAGCCAGACAGTCAATATCTCGCCGTCGGCAGGCATGATCTACGCCGCGCCTGCCGCCCGGGCGGCAGTCCCACGCAACGCGCAACTCAGAACCCACTCAATCTCGTGGCGCGAATACGGAAATGCGATGAAATCAAAGGCGCCGCGAGACATCACATCCATGTATACCCCGGAATCGTCCGAGGGCGAGCAGACGACTATGGGGATCTTGGGCGTCAATCTCGCATTCTCGGGAAGCACGTCTTCGAACCCGCCGTCTTCCAACCGGTTTTGGCAAAAAACCACGGCGACAGCCTCACGCTTGAGGATGGTCCGGGCTTCGCCCAAGGTTGAGGCGAAGAGAGCTTCCACTCCCTTGGTTTCAAGCGCGTTGGCAAGAGCGTTCCTGACGCTCGCATCTGGGACCGCAACCAACGCCTGTAGACGATTCGTCATACGCACCTCCCTGCAAAAGAGTTAGATGACATAGGCCCGCATAGGGTGACGTCCAAATTCGTACGGGAGCTGAATAAAAACGAGAGATGATGCCCGCTATTCTTTGAGCGCAAAATTGCCATCGCAATCAGGCATCGCCGCCCGCGAATCCGGTTCTCACGAAAACATCAGCAATGTAGTATATCCTACCAAAGCGTAATAAGCGAATGGGAAAATCGTAGCGCGTCAGCTTGATGTAGGGGGGCGGCTTTATGCCGCCACAAAATGGCGGGGTAGACCCGCCGCTACGCCTCAAACTGACCCACTACGCAAGGACGAATGCAGGAAATCAAGCAAAACTCTGAACCCCAACTTTGACGTAGCCGTGCCCGCCTCTGTTTCACCTTGACAGTGTTCCAAGCCGAATCATAAAATCCAGAGTTGGAGGCCTTTTGGAGCTCGACGACAAGTTTAAGCAACTGATCAAAGAGTTGGGCAACGCCATCAATGAATCGTTGGCGGAATCCGGCCAGGTTTCGGATGTGATGGGTCGTATTCGAGCCGCCGGCTACGACCTCTTTCTGGTGTTGGAAGTGACCATCGGCTTCAACAAGAAGGATGAAGGCGAGCGCCCTCGCCGCACTCGCGTGTCAAGCACCCGCCGAAAGAGCTTGCAAGACTTTCGTCTGACCTCCGAAGATACCCGGTTTTTGAGAGAATTGAAGATCAGCGTTGACGGTGAGAGCCGGTAGCGCCGGTCCCTCCTTTTATAGCCCCCTGGAATCCTAGAGTTGCGAAACTTCAGCGGACAAGTCAAGTTTTTCGTGGTGCTTTTGCGGCTCCGCCGCTTGCTGTTTCGTAGGGGCGCAGCAAGCAGCGCCCCTACGAAACATGTCCATGCTGGTCGATTTGGGGTCATTCATGAAAAGCATTCTCGTGACCGGCTGCGCCGGGTTCATCGGCTTCCACGTTTGCCGGAGGCTGCTCGATCAAGGCAGGGAAATTCTCGGCCTCGACAACCTAAATGCCTACTATGACGTAGGTCTGAAGAAAGCGCGGCTTGCGCAGCTTTCCCCGCACCCGCGATTTCGATTTGTCCATGCGGATCTCGAGGACCGGGAGAAGATGCGGCAGATTTTCCGGGAAGGCCCGGAAGGCCGGGAAGGCCCGGAACGGAAGTTCGATGGCGTAGTGAACCTGGCCGCCCAGGCGGGCGTCAGGCATTCGCTCAAAGACCCGTGCTCTTACGTGGATTCGAACCTCGTGGGCTTTATCAACGTCCTCGAAGGCTGCCGCCACTCCGGAGTAAAGCATCTGGTTTTTGCGTCGTCGAGTTCCGTCTATGGCGCGAACACCCGCACGCCGTTCTCAACCCATGACAACTGCGATCACCCGGTAAGCCTCTATGCCGCCACGAAGAAGGCCAACGAGCTGATGGCACATTCCTATGCTCATCTCTATCGTCTCCCGGCCACGGGGCTGCGCTTCTTCACCGTGTACGGACCGTGGGGCAGGCCAGATATGGCGTTGTTTCTCTTCACCCAGGCGATCCTGGCCGGAGAGCCCATTGAAGTATTCAATTCCGGGAGGATGCAGCGGGATTTTACCTACGTGGATGATGCCGCCGAAGGGGTGGTTCGCGTGCTCGATCACATCCCGCAGCCCAATCCCGATTGGAGCGGAAATCATCCCGACCCAGCCACGAGCATGGCCCCCTACCGCATTTATAACTTAGGGAACCATAAGCCTATCGAGCTGCTGACGTTAATCAACTTACTCGAGGTGAAGCTTGGGCGGAAAGCCAGGATGAACATGGCGCCAATCCAGCCAGGCGACGTTCCCGCCACGCATGCGGACATGGATGACTTGGTCCGCGACACCGGCTTTAAGCCCTCAACGCCGGTTGAAACCGGCGTCGAGCGCTTCGTGGATTGGTACCGCGCCTATTATGGGGTGTGAATTCGGGCGCTCGTGATCCAAGTGTAGCGGCGAGTTTATCTCGCCAAATGGCGGCATAAAGCGCCTCTACCGGGCGACGGAATAAGTCAAATGGCGGCATAAAGCCGCCTCTACAGCAAACTGTACCCTACCAGCCAGCCGCGCGTTGACTTTATCCCCGCCGTGTGTGATTCTTTACGCGAGATTGTGTGACGATTGCCGAAAAGTTGCGATTCATTCCGAATATAAACTCAACACATTGGACTTTCCGGGCACGATTAAGGATAAGGATATGGGCCCTCAACTTCACAACTGTTCCTTCCACGGAAAGCCTCTCAGGCGGATGGAGTCCGCGGGCCTGCGTCTGACCGAAGTCACCTACGACGCCAACCTGAAGAACCCGCAACATTCCCACGAATACGCCTATATTGGAGTCATTCTGGACGGCAACGCCACGCAGCTTTGCGGCGGCACAGTACGGTCGGCAAAGCCGTGGACGGTGATGTACCATCCCGCCGGAGAGGTTCATTCTGACCAGTTTCATGGGTGGGGAGCGCGCGAGCTCAATATCGAGATCGCCCCGTGGCGCCTGGCGAACCTGCGCAAGTGCAGTCCTCACGCGGACCACGCCGTGGATGTGAACGGGGGCAAGCCCGGATGGCTCGCCACAAGGCTCTACGGTGAGTTTCGCTTGATGGACGAATTGTCTTCGATGGCGATCGAAGGACTCACTATCGAGCTGATGGCGGAAATCCTGCGCCAGAACCGCAAAAACCCAATGACCCGGTCTCCACAATGGCTGCGGCAGGCGAAGGATCTGATTCGGGATCGCTTCACAGAACGCCTGACGCTTATCGATGTCGCCGGGGCCGTCGGGGTTCATCCAGTGCACCTGGCGCGCGAGTTTCACCGGCACGTTGGCTGTACCCTGGGACAACAGGTGCGGCGGCTGAGAATCGAAAAGGCTTGCTGCCTCCTCACCGAAAGCAATGAGTCCCTTGCCGAAATTGCTCTGGCCACCGGATTTTCCGACCAGAGCCAGTTTTCCAAGACATTTCGCATGATGGCCGGCGTTACCCCCTCCGAATACCGGCAGTCCAAATCTTTGCGCTAATTGCCGCCAAATTAGTTAAACCCGCACAATACAGCCTCCATTGATCTGTAATTATATCGTTTCGCACCTATTACCGGCTTTCGAGACTGCTGGCTTGGGGGGCACCACGCGGGGATGAGAATAGCGTAGGGGCGCTGCTTGCAGTGCCCCTACGCTAAATCTGGCCTAACCCGCGCATCTTTAACAAGGCTTGGGGTTATTTTCACGGCAGGATGGAGGAACACCATGTTGAAAAGTTTTCTCAAGTTTGCGGTGTGCGTGGCGTGCGGGATTGTTTTGTTGGGGTGTCTCACGCCGCTCCGCGCGCAATCCACGTTTGGCACGCTGCTTGGCACGGTAAAAGACACGACCGGCGCGGTGGTTCCCGGCGCGAAGGTTGTGATCACGAATACCGACGAAGGCAGCTCACGGAGCGTCACGTCCGACGCGAGCGGCAACTATGAACTCGTCGATGTGAAGCCGGGCCGCTACACGGTCAGCGTCAGCAAAGCGGGTTTCCAAACCTCCCAAGTTACGGGCCTGGTCCTCACGGCCCGCCAGACGTTGCGCGCCGACGTCGCCTTGCCTGTCGGACAGGTCACGCAGTCAGTCACCGTGAAGGGCAGCGCGTTGGGTGTGATCAGCACGGACACTTCGACTGTTTCCTCCAGCTTTGGCCACCTGGAGATTACCAACCTGCCGACGAACTATCGCGCCTCCGCGAATGGCAATAGCCCCTATTACCTGCTCACCGTTCTGCCCGGCGTGCAGTCCGACAACGGCGGCAATCTGTCCATCCAGGGGGCCTTGCAGAGCCAGTCACAGTTTACGGTGGATGGAATTTCCACCACCAACGTCTCTGGCAACAGCCCGCTCCGGGATGCCTTTCCCTCGGCAGAGGCAATATCGGAGATGCGGGTGCAAGGCGTCGGAGCCCCCGCCGAATACGGCGATCCCGCGGATATCACCACGACCTCAAAGAGCGGCGCCAACGCGCTCCACGGCAGTCTCTTTTGGTACGATCAGAACGCTGCCTTTGACGCGATTCCTTTTGGCGCCCACGGGAAGCCCAAGAAGTCGTCCAATGATTTCGGCGGCAGCCTGGGCGGGCCGGTGGTGATACCGCATCTTTATAACGGGCGCAACAAGTCGTTCTTTTATGGCGACTTCGAGGGTTTCCGGCTCCCGCGCACTGGAGTCATCCAGAACACGGTCCCGACCCAAGCCATGCGCAACGGCGATCTCTCCACCTTTTGCACTGCGGGCTTCACGAATGGCGTTTGCAACAACCTGGCCGACCAGATTTACAATATAAACGGGCAGCCTTACGCAAACAATCAGATTCCCACTGGTGCGATCAGCCCGATTTCGCAGAAGATCCTTTCTCTGTATCCATTGCCGAACATCAAGAGCAACTTTACCAATGACAACTACAACGTGAACCGGCCGGCGAACCTCAACTCCAACACGTTTGACGTTCGCGGCGATCAGTACATCGGCGCCAAACTTTCGCTCTTTGGCAGGTACACCTATAAGAACATTAACAATCTCTCGCCTAACAAATTGCTCTTTCCCTCCAGCACGAACTTCAATCACGTGCGCATGCTGGTCCTCTCGGCAACGGACACACTGAAGCCGACGCTGCTGAACGAGTTCCGCTTTGGATTTACCAACGAACCTAACGGAACCTCAAACCCCTTCAAAGGAGCGGCGTTCACCAACACTCTTGGCCTTCAGAACATCAACAACCTCTGGTTTAACGGCGCCCCGGAAATCGATTTTAGCGGCGCAACAACCAACATGGATGTGGACCGCTTAAACTCCGTGGGACAGTCGCGCACCGTCGAGTTCCTTGACAACCTGACGTGGATTTACAGAGGCCACACCTTTAAGTTTGGCGGGGATACGCTCGCGATCCGCGCCGTATCCGCGCTTGGATTTTTCGGCGCCGACAATTACGGCACGTTCAGCTTTAACGGCCTGTTTACGGGGAACGATTTCGCGGATTTCCTGTTGGGCCTCCCAGGCGAATCGGACCTGGACAATGTTGTTAATGACAATGACGGGCGCAGCCGCCACTGGGCCCTTTACGCTCAAGATAACTTCCACGTCAACCAGCGGCTGACCCTCGAGTATGGCGTGCGTTGGGAATACCATCCTGGCTATAACGATGCGCACGGCAACATCGGCAATTTCAATAACCACGTGCCGCTCTCGGGCCAGACGATCTACCCCGACGGCTTTGCAAAGAACCTCTCGCCCCCGTTTCTTCAGTCGTTCGATGCCTGCCCCAATCCCGATATTCCGCCGACCGCCGCCGACCCGCTCTCTTTGAATGGCGCGCCGTGCACGCCTGTGCTTACGGCGTCCAAAGCGGGTTATCCGCAAGGGCTTCGCCTCACGTCGAAGCGCTTTCTGCCGCGCTTTGGCTTTGCCTACAAGCCGTTTCACAATGACAACACCGTGGTGCGCGGCAGCATTGGCTCCTACGAAGCTGCCACTCTGGGGAGCGTCTTTTACTCACTGACGGGGACGATGCAAGCGTACACGCAGACGTTCCTGAACACGCTGGGACCGAGCGGCGCAGCGTTCGCCTGGCCAGCGACAAAGACGGGCGCGAGCGGTTTCGGGGCGCCTGCGTATGGTTCGGACTACTTCGGCACGGCCAACCAGGTTAATTGGAAGGAGCCCTACTCTCTCCAGTGGTCCACGTCGGTCGAGCACAATCTTGGCTTGGCGACGGGACTACGCGTCACTTACATTGGGATGAAAACAACCAACCTCGTCTGGGCGCCCAACTGGAACCAGTCGTTTCCTTCAACTATCCCCTACACATCGCAGCCGCTGAGCAGACGGCCTTATCCGAACTGGGGCCGCGTAGAAGCAAGGGACATCGGAGCCACAGCCAACTACAATGCATTGGAAGTTGAAGCTCACCACCGGTTCGGAGGCGGCCTGTCCTTTGAAAGCACCTACACGTATGCCAGAAGTCTGGCCGACAACCAGGGCCCGCGAACTACCGGCGGGTTCTGCGGTGAGACGGCTTGTAACCGGTCGGACGACTTCTACGATCGCCACCTGGAATATGGCAATACCTTTGGTCCACGCCACCTCTGGCTTACCACGCTTATCTACCAGCTTCCCGTCGGAAGCGGCCAGCGCTTCGCAAGGGGCTCGAACCGGGTGGTCAACGCGATTATCGGCGGCTGGCAAGCAAGCAATGTCGTTAAATTTCAGTCAGGCCCATTTCTGACGCCTTACTTTTCCGGAGGTGATCCTTCGGGGACCGGCATCGGGACCTCCGGCGGCCGCGCCCAGTTTCCCGACCACGTAGGGCCTGCTTACCCCGGAAGCCAGAGCGCGGACACGTGGTTTCTGACTTCGGGGTATGTCTGCCCCGGCGGGAACTGCAAGGCGGGTATTAACGCGGCGAATCCTCCGATCGGACGTTTCGGCAACGCTGGCATTGGAACTCTGGAGGGTCCGGGCACGATAGACTGGGATTTCGGCCTTGCCAAGAGCTTCCGCCTTACCGAGCGCGCCAGGTTGAGCGTCAACGTATCCTTTGTGGACGTTCTCAACCACGTCAATTTGGGCACCCCGGATATGAAGATCACGGACGTGAATAACCCGGCTCAGGGACAATGCGGCTTCGGTTGCATCACGGGGGCGCAAGGTCTCTACGAGTTTGCCGGCGCCCGCGAAGGGCAGATTGGGATGCGTATCGACTTTTGAGACGCTCCCAGGGGATAGCCGGTTTTGTATGTGTAGCGCAGAGTTTTACTTTTAAAACTCTGCGGCTTTTGCCCGGCCAGCGCGAAATACCGCAGAGTTTTAACGGCAAAACTCTGCGCTACATCCTCTTTTTGAGGAGATCAAATCCTCTGGATAGCCGCGAGACCCACGCCCATC
>JBOGJX010000459.1:0-8067 GCA_050745285.1 Terriglobia bacterium | reverse complement strand
GCGTCCAGGCTCCAGGGAAAGTCCTTGAGGCTGGCGAGCAGAAACGAGGCCGCGGAGGCGGTGAAAACCGAGTAATTCAGCGGCGCTTTGATTCCCAATCCCACGGCCATCCCGAACGCAAACGCCAAGGTGAGGTAACCGCTGAGGAAGGCCGCTAGCCGCGTGCGAAGACCGGCGATGAGCGCAACGCCGAAGACGAGTTCGCAAAGCGTAGCGATCCAACCGATCGTGGGTATCCATGTGCGCGGAAACCAGGGGTTGAGTTTTGCCGCGTATAGCAGGAAATTGTGGAAGTCGCCCCACGCAACGAGCGGCGTCCCCGCGGCGCCCCAGATTCCAAAGCGGTCTGCGACCGCGGAGAGAAACGCCGCGCCAAGTGCGAGCCGGAGATAGACGGCGCAGTAACCGGACCATCTTTCATCCCCGCTTGCTGTCTGGGGGTATGCGCCAAGGTGATTTGATTTTGCCATCCTGTTTCCCTCTTTTCGGACGTGTCCTGCTGAGCGAAGCATCTCGCCTTGCTGGCATGAAGAGCAGATTCTTCGCTTCACTCAGAATGACAGATATGAGAGTTTTTCGGCAGGTGCTACAAGAATTTGATTATCCCTCTTGACAGAATGCACAGGCCATATTATTTATCTGCGTGTACGTTTGCCGCAGGGTGGCCGGCGCGAGCGGGCCGCGGGCCTTGCCGGTAAGCGAAGCAGGCATTTTATCCTGACGGAAGGTGGTTCTTTTTCTGAACCATACAAGGAGGTTGGAAGTGGCAAAAATTCAAGGTAAGGTGAAGTGGTTCAATAGTGCGAAGGGTTACGGTTTCATTGGCCAGGATGGCGGACCCGATGTGTTCGTTCACTTCTCGGCCATTCAGATGGAGGGGTTCAAGAATTTACAGGAAGGCGAGAGCGTGAAATTCGAAGTGGTGCAAGGGCAAAAGGGGCCGCAGGCAGAAAGCGTTACAAAGGTCTCCTAATTCCGGGTGGTGACCATGGCACGATTTGCGTGCCGTGGGCTTTTTCTTTTTGCCAATCCATCAGTCCACGGCACAAACACCGTGCCGTGGCTACCGCTTGAGCGTGGCCCAGAGGGCCGGGCGAGGGGCAGTATCCGCTATGGACAACTTGATTGTTCACAATAAGAAGATCGTTCCTTTGGATGACGTCCGGCTTTCGCCCGGCCAAGCGGGATTGCTGCTCGGTTGGGGTGTATTCACTACCCTGCGTCTCTATCATGGCGCGCCCTTCGAATTCAAAAGCCACTGGAACCGCATGGCGCGGGACGCGGCGCGGCTTAACATCAGGCTGGGGATTACCGAGGATACTCTTCTCAAGTGGGTGGTTGAGCTTGCCCAGGAAAATCAACGTGAAGAAGGCATGGCCCGAGTCAGCTTTATTCGTAACTCCGGCGGTTCCTGGGCCCAACCTGGGAACCGGCCGCCTGTGGACATGCTTATTTTTACCCAGCAGCTACCCGTGTGGCCCAAGTCTTACCGGCTTCAGATCCAGCCCGGAGCCGTCTTTTCAGCGGGTGTTCTTGCCGGAGCAAAAATGCTCTCGTGGGCGGCGAACTCCAGCTTTATGGAAAAGGCGCGGGCGGCGGGGTGCGATGATGCGCTGCTGCTGAACGAGCTTGGACACGTGGCGGAATGTACGTCGGCCAACATCTTCCTGGTGCAGCAAGAAAGAATTGCCACGCCGCCCCTTTCTTCCGGCTGCCTTCCCGGGGTCACAAGAGAAATCCTTTTGAAGATAGGACACAAGGCGGGGCTTCACATTGAGGAAAAGGAGATCACTACGGCGTCATTGAACCACGCTGAGGAGGTGTTCATAAGCTCCACAACCCGTGAGGTAGGCAGCGTGCACGAAATTGCGGGGCATTGGGAGTATCCCATGTTCGGGAAGGTCACGCAGGCGGTCAAGGAAGTCTTCAGGCAATACGTGGAGGCCTCGCTGAGGACGGCGGAGGAGTAGCGCAGACCTGCGTTTTCCAAGTCTGCGGCTGGCCTTCGTATTGCAAACCGCGGACCTGGAAAACGCCGGTCCGAGCTACCACTAACCCGGTAGGATCATTGGCGAAACAAAGAAGAGCAACTCCTGGTTGTTGTCATTGACCGCGCTCGACTTGAAGAGATTGCCGATCACCGGAATACTGCCGAGCAGCGGAACATAGGTGGCTGACCGGCCTCGCGTGGTCACGGTGATGCCGCCAAAGACGACCGTCCCGCCATCGGGCACCAGCACTTGCGTGGTAGCTTCCTGGGTATTAATCGTAGGACCGGCAAGAACGCTGATCGACCCGATGGAGGCGTTGTTTACGTAGATCTTCAGGAAAATCTTGTTATCCACGGTGACCTGCGGCGTCACCGACAAATCCAGCGTCGCGTTAACGTATTGGATGGCAATCGTGTTATTGATCTCGGTCTGAATCGGAATCTGGACGCCCTGCTGCTCCTCACCCAACACATTGTCCTGCGTCACGATCGTGGGCCGGGAGATGGTCCGCGCCTGGTCGTGCGATTCCGCCGCCGTGATGGCGGCATTAATGGCGTAGCGGGCGGCCTGGGTGGTAATGGAAAAGGCGCCAAATCCCGACGCTGCGACCGAGGCGGGCTGAATGACGGAGCTCAGCGCGGGCAGCGGCGAGGATGTGGGCGCAACCCCGGTGATGCCCTTACCTGTGCCTCCGGCGCCGCCGGTATGTCCCTGCGGGCTGCGGAATGCGCCGCTCAATACCGCCGAAAGCGACCGGGTGAAGCCAGAACTGGCCAGGATCACCCGTACCTGAATGGAGACCTGTTTCGATTTGGCGTCCAATTGATCGATGACGGACTCAATGACCGGAATCTGCGACTCAACGTCGGTGATGATGACGGCGTTATCGCGCGGGTCGGCCACTACGTTTCCCCGTGCAGTCAGCACAGAACCTTTTTGGAAGGTTTTGAGAATTGTCGCAACGCCGGGGATGGGAGTGGTATTGCTTTGACTGCTTCCGCCGCCGCCCCCGCCGATCGAGCTGCCGCCCGTGGCGGGTTTTTGATCCTCGGCGTGAGCATACTTCAGACGACGGAATACGGTAACGAGTGGCTCGGACTCGAGTTTCGCATCGCGGAGCGCTGAATCGGATTTAGCCTCCGCGGTTAGAGTCTTCACCTGAGCAATGCGCAGCACGTTCCCCTCAAGCACCTTGCCGAGACCGTTGTTCTTAAGCACAAGGTCCAGCGCCTGATCCCAGGGCACGTCATCCAGGACCATCGTAATTTTTCCCGTTACGTCGGAATCCACGATGATATTCAAGCCGCTTACTTGGTGAATCAGGCGAAAGAAGTCGCGGATATCAACGCTCTTAAGGTCCAGCGAGATCAGCTTTCCGGTGTACGTTGGCGGGGCCTGCTGTACGCCGGGAGTTGAAGGGATGCTGTTGGTGATGGGGTTAGACTCACTGGGACTTGATCCCGAAAGAACCTGCGCCGCACGCAGCGCCTGTTCGGCTTGCGGAAGAACCCTGGGAAGATCGCGCGGCGGCGTAACTGAAGCAAGTTTTACAATCGGGGCGGCGGCCGCCGCTGAATTTCGTATTGTGCTAGGGGCGCGCGAGGCTTCATTAGGTAGCGCGCTGGAAAGGCGTGAGGACCGCATCGCCGCCCAATCCACCTGGACGGGCCGGCTCAAATCCACGAGCTCATTCACAGGCCTCACCGGAGCGGCCGCCTTAAGCGGTTGGAGTTGAACAGGCCTTTCCAGCGTCCTTAGCTCGGCAGCCTCAACGGTGGGTACCGGGTCTGGTGCTTTGGAGTAAACGCGAATTGCGGCCCCGGCTTGGGCGGCTTCGCTGCGCCGTTTGGGCCGCACACGGGGCGCCGGCCCCTGAAACTGGATGCGCACGCCATCCCGATCTGAATCTATCCGAGACGTCTCGGTTGTGGAGAGATCGGCCACTACTCGGGCGATCCTCGAAGGCGTGGCTTGAAATTGTGCGACGCGAACGTCTTCCAATGCTCCGACCCGGCCGGGCTGGCCGGGATAGACGCGCTGAAAATGCCCCATCTCAGTGTTTTGAAGGTCCACGACTAATCGCGGTGGATGGTTGAGCGTGAACCGCGTGGTTTGCACGAGCCGCGTGGTACCCACGTCAACCACGGTCTTCCCATCGTCCCCCGGAATGATGGAGACGTGTGTAACCCTGGCGGGCGTTTCCGGAGCCGCGGCAATCGGCGGAGCTGATGGAGTCGCTGGCGAGGCGCGGCCGGGCTTTTGGACTGTGTGCGCAGCGGCCATGGGCAAGGCCTGTGAATGGTTGGTGGCCGCACGCTGACCCGCCGGTACTAACATGAGCATCAAACACAAACAAGCCAGCGCGAGCGCGGCTATCAGTCTTGCTTTCATTGTCCATCTCCCGGTTTCGGATTCAGCCGCTTCACCACGACCTGAACGCTCTCCCGCCCATGGTGGTCGCGGATGTGCTCCGTGAAAAAGATTCCCTGCGGAGTGATCCGGGTCACGGCGCCATCGTAAAGCTGTTCGTTCGTCCGCAAAAAGTACGCACGGTCCGTATCGTTGGTGACGACGGCGATCATCTCCCTACCGGAGTTTTCCGAAACCACTCCTTCCAGCTTTAGACCGCTGATAATCAAACCGCGCGGGCCAGGCGGCAGATTGGCGGGCGGAGAAGCCCCGCCCTTGCCTTTTGACGGCGGGGGCGGCGGCGGCGGCAGCTTGAAGGGATCGCGCCCGCCCGGATGAACCGTGATAGCGCCGTCCCGGCTGAGCGTGGTATCCGCTGGAGAACTCGCTTCGCTGGCCGCGCCAATACCAGTGCCCGCTTGCACGCCGGCGCCCGTGCCAATAAGTGAACGGCGGGTGTGCGCCGGAGCCGCTGTGCTGGCTGGCGCCTGGGCCGACAAATGGCTCGTAGGCTGCGCTGGGGATAAGGCCGACCACACGAGCATCGAGCCTAAGAACAATAATGCGCGCCCAGAATTCCGTCCGAAGCTAAAACGCTGGTTGCTCATAGCGCCATCCAAAGACTATTTCCGTCCTAGTGCCCCGCGCTTCACGGTCGGCGCCGGCGGGGGCGGGCTGTTGAAAAATGTGGTCAGTACGCAGTTGGCCGCAACTGTTTCTTGCGGGCCAAGCTTATAAGAGCCTCCGCCGCTTGACGTTGGCGAACCCAAGGTGAGGTCCGACACGTTCACAATTCTCGGGCTGCTGGCTAGATGTGAAAAGAAATTCACCATCGCATAGTACGTGCCGTCAAGGTGCATCTTGAAAGGCATTTTGGTGTAGTAGGTTGCACGCTCAACCGGGACTGCCTCAATGGATCGAATGGCGACCGAAGATGCAGCCGCCGTCCCATAGATCATCTTGATAAACCGGTCGTCCGCCGGTTGGTCCGGAACAATCTCCTGCAATGCGGCAAGCTCCGCTTGCGCCTGAGCGATCCTTTGTTTCAATTGCGCGCGCTGGGTTTCGAGCAGTTGCCCACGCATGTTTTGCCGATGGAGAGTCATGACTTGCTGCTTCAGTTGGGTTGCTTGCCCCTGGAGCGGCGAAACCAATTCGTAGAATATGACGATCGCCACCACCACCGGCGCCAAAGCCAGAATCAACCCTTGGTGCATCGGAGCAAGGTCGCTAAATTTCTTCGAGGCCATAAACTTCCCTTTCCCACGGGAATCCGTAGAGACGGGTTTATCTCGTCATTCGGTGACGCCTGCAATGCGGGATGGCGGGATAAACCTGCCTCTACAAGTGCTGCCACCACCCTATTTTTATCGACCTGGTGGCCGCCCTGAACCGCCGGAGGGGGGCGCCGGCAGCGTTGAGGCGGCCGCGTCTACAGGAGGCTTGTAGAGGCAGTCCAGGTCGAATTTGAAGCTGACCTTGGTGTAGCGGTCATCTTCAAAAACCCGCCGCAATTCGACGTCGCTAAAAGACCCGGCGTCTTCGAGCGCGGCAATAAAATTGGCTACGGCATCCGCATCGTCAGATTGCCCATGAATGTTGAGGCGGCCTTTCTGCGTATCCACAGTAAGAAAGTAGAGGCCATTCACGCGGCCCGCTGCGCTGCCAAGAAGCGCCATCAGATCGCGTGGCCCGGTGCGGCCCTTTTCGAGCGTCTGAATCACATCAATGTGCTGGTCGATCTCCCCAAGCTGGGACTGATACCGCTTGTTTTGGGCCTCCAGAGCCGCGAGGCGTGAGGCTTCCATTTTCTCAACCGTCATTTGGCGGTTCAGGACCGCTAGGCTATGGCTCGACCTCCAATACATCAAGCCCACCAGACCAAAACAAACCACCAGCGCCAGCAGTGGATACAATTCTTTCCGCTCCCTCAGGCTGGCCGCCTCGGAAGCCTTTGTTTCCATCTCACGCGCAGGAGCTTGTATGAGGTTGATGCGGATCATGCGGCGTCAAAGCCTCTCAGTGCCAGACCCACCGCGACGGTCATGCGAGGGCCGAGATCGGTAATGAATCCGGAGTCAAATTTCCCTGGGCTCACGTGAACCTTCCGGAAGGGGTCCATCAGCTCCACCGGCACGTTGAACTCGGATTTGAGAAGGTCCACCAGACCCTTGATCCGCGCCGTTCCACCCGCCAGATAGATCGCCTGAATGGGATCGGGCGACGTTGTCTGCCGGAAGAAGTCAAAGGTCTTCTGGATTTCCATAAGAAGTAGTTCGGAGACCGACCGCAGATGGGGCATCTCCGCATCCGCGGCAACCTGCGGAAGCGCGTGCCCCATCTTGAGTTTCTCGGCGTCCTCAAAGCTCAGGTCCAGTTCCTTCTGTAAAATATCGGTATACTGGTTTCCGCCCACGGAAACGTCACGCGTAAATAAAGGCATGCCGCCGCGCGTGATATTGATGTTCATGATGCTGGCCCCGATGTTGAGGAGCGCGATGGTCTGGCCGGCCGGGGGCTCGTAGCTCATTTCGAAGGCGTTCTGCAAGGCAAACGCATCAATGTCCAGGATCACCGCGGTTTTATTTGCTTGGCTCAAGACGCTCGTGTGGCTCTGCATTTTCTCGCGTTTCACCGCGAGCAATAGGACGTCCAAGCCGTTACCCGCCGCGGCGGGGCCCAAAACGTAGTAGCTGAGGTTGACCTCCGCCAAATCGAATCGGATGTGCTGCATCGCCTCCCGTTGAATTGCAGCCTCAAGCTCTTCTTCTGTCGAAGCGGCAATCGTCACGCGCTTCACAATCACCGAGTGGCCTGACACCGAAGTCGCCACATTCGAAGCGGTAATCTGGTGATCCGAAAACAGCTTCTCAATAGTCCCGGAAACGGACAGCGAATCCATGATGGCTCCATCAACAATCGTGTCCTGATTAAGGCGATCCACCGCCAGACTCACCAGCTCATACCCGCCGCTCTTCTGCCGCAGCTCCACCACTTTGACCGAGCTCGACCCGATGTCCAGCCCCACGATTCCGCTTGTCTTCTTCTTCCGCGATCCAAACATAAATGGCCTCATGAGCGAGTGGCGGCCGCTCTCCGCACATACCGCAGGTTCAACCTTTGCCGGCTTTCACTTTCCATCCACCGGTCCAATACGTCCTTCTTCAGCCTCCAACGGCTGCCTAACTTGAAGGCCGGAATCCGCTCTTCGATGAGATATTTGTAAAGCGTCTCTTTCGATACTCCGAGATACTGCGAAGCCTCGCGAACGTTCATGACCTCCCGGAATTTCGCCATCCCTTCGACTCATCTCTTCTTGCCAGGCCAAACTCGGTTCCTGGCAGCGATTATCGGCATGTACTACAAGTAATCATGATGCCTGGAGTTGTTTATACTAGGTAA
This sequence comes from Terriglobia bacterium, assembly GCA_050745285.1. GTDB lineage: Bacteria > Acidobacteriota > Terriglobia > UBA7540 > UBA7540 > RH2-MAG17b. The sequence goes on along the minus strand of JBOGJX010000459.1, from coordinate 265 downwards.
TTACTATGTTGTCAAGTCCATAATGAATTATATTTATTATTTGATTGTAATTGCAGAAGACCGTGGAAGACTGCCACCTGAGGGTTGTAAAATACATCAGGAGCTGTGCCGTTACGCCTGACCATCGGGAACGATTCTTGGTTATATTTCAGGGCTGTCCCATTAAAAGTCGAACAGATTCAATTGGATACAGGTACCGGCATCCGGGGGCCCGTCGTTGAAATTGGAAAACCCCTCTAAAATCGGGGTTTTTTCGAAAATCGTG
>JBOGJX010000458.1:0-10661 GCA_050745285.1 Terriglobia bacterium | reverse complement strand
GCGTGTAAACGACGTGGATTTTGACATCCGGCCCACGGAAGGTCATACCGAATTGCGGATACTGGCCGTGCATGTGGGGCTCGCATCGGCCGCGCGGCGCTTGCTCCAGGGGGTGGTTTCCAAGCACAAGATCCGATCGCTTAGTAGCCTTCTTCCTTCGCGCGACATCCCCTGGGAGTTCGTCAATCTGATTGAGCCGGATCCCGCCCGCCGCCTGAAGCTGCGAATCTCCTATGACCGGCTGGCCCAGCTCCATCCGGCTGACGTGGCGGACATACTCGAGGAGTTAAGCCGCGATGAGCAGAAGGCCGTTATCGAGTCGCTCGATGATGAGACCGCGGCGCAGGCCATCTCGGAAATTCCCACGCGCATGCAGGCCGCGCTCCTCGAAAGCATCTCGGCGGAGAAGGCCTCCGACATTATCGAGGAGATGCCGCCCGACGAGGCGGCCGATGTTCTGCAGGAAATGCCACCCGAGACTTCAGCTGAGCTTCTCGCGGGCATGGAATCCGACGAGGCCAAGGACGTTCGCGGGCTGCTCGGGTTCGAGGAGAACACGGCGGGCGCGCTGATGACCACCGACTACATTGCCGTTGAAGATCAAGCGCCGATCGAACGCGTGGTTGAGACCCTTCGCGCATTCGAAGGACCGGTTGAATCGGTCCACCAGGTGTATCTGACCGGTCCGCACCACACGCTCACCGGCGCCATTCCGCTGGCGCGCATTCTGCTTGCGCACGTCAGCACGCCGCTCAAGGAGCTTTCTGCCGACCCCGTCATTTCGGTTCACGCTCACGCGGACGAAAAGGAGGTAGTGGAATTGTTTCACAAGTACAATCTGGTGGCCCTTCCTGTGACGGACGAAAACGGAGATTTGCTGGGCGTGGTGACGGCGGACGACGTCCTCGAGCTGGTGGTGAAACACCGGTAGAAAATGCAGAGACAAGCGGCGAGCACGGATGAATTGAATCATTGGTTCATTGGAATGCCCTATCGCAACAAGGCTAGCGCCACCACTGATCACGTAAGCTCAATGTAGCCTCCGGCCGCAGCCAATCCATATGTCATGCTGAGCGGAGCGAAGCATCTGCTTGTAAATCAATGGGGAAAGCAGATTCTTCGCGGAGTTTACCGTGAGCCTCTTCGCTACGCTCAGAGCGATTCGAAGAGGAGCGAATCGGCTCAGAATGACATGCGCCTAAATCTTCGCACCGCGACGAAAAGTTGGCTAAGTGAACAGCGTTGAGGCTAGCGCGAGAATGAATCAATAATTCAATAATCCAATCACTCAATCGGCCAATTACCCAATAATTCGATTCCTTTTTGGTGTCTTTACCCCTGACCCGGACCCTAATGCGCCGTAAACGTCTGCCCCATTTCCGACGTAATCTGCTGATCTTCCTAGCCGTGGTCGGCCCCGGCATCATCACGGCAAACGTGGATAACGATCCTGGCGGCATCCTGACGTATTCCCAGGCGGGGGCGGCGTTTGGGTATTCGCTCCTGTGGACGCTGATTCCGATAACGGTTGCCCTCGTCGTGGTGCAGGAGATGGTGGCGCGCATGGGGGTGGTATCGGGCAAGGGCCTCGCGGACCTCATCCGCGAGGAATACGGCTTCCGCACCACGTTCTTCCTCATGCTCCTGCTGCTCACAGCGGACCTCGGCAACACCATTTCCGAGTTTGCCGGTCTCGCCTCGGGCATGGGGGTGCTCGGCGCCAGCCGTTACATCGTGGTGCCCCTCGGGGCGCTCCTCGTGTGGCTGCTCGTGGTGAAGGGCACTTACCGGTTCGTTGAAAAGGTCTTCCTCGTGGCGTGCCTCTTCTACGTGGCCTATCCCATCTCCTGTTTTCTGGCGCACCCTCGTTGGTCTCGCGCCCTGCATAGCACGGTGGTTCCCAGTTTCCATTTCAATTCCGCCTACATCTACATGACGATCGGCCTCGTGGGTACAACGATTGCGCCGTGGATGCAGTTTTACTTGCAGTCCGCGGTGGTTGAAAAAGGGATTGAGGTAAAGCACTACAAGCAGTCGCGCATGGACGTGATTTTTGGCTGCCTTATGACGGACATCGTCGCGTTCTTCATTATTGCCGCCTGCGCCGCCACCATCTATGTGAGCGGACGCCGCGATATCAGCGACGCGGGCCAGGCTGCCCTGGCGCTGCGTCCGCTCGCCGGGCGGGCGGCCGAAGCCCTGTTTGCCTTTGGCCTGTGCAACGCGGCGCTCTTCTCCGCCTCCATCCTTCCGCTGGCCACCGCTTACTACGTCTGCGAAGGGCTTGGCTTCGAGTCTGGGATTAACAAGAAGCCGCGCGAAGCCCCGGCGTTTTACGCGCTTTACACCGGTCTCATCGTTTTCGGCGCTCTCGCTGTGATCATCCTCAGCCAGGAGAAGCAGGTGCCGGTGATCCTGCTCTCGCAAGTGATCAACGGCATCCTCCTGCCCTTCGTGCTCATCTTCATGTTGCGTCTAGTGAATCGCAAGGACCTGATGGGGGATTATCGCAATTCCCGCCTCTTCAACCTTATCGCCTGGACCACCTGCGTCGTCATGATCGCGCTCACGCTGTTCCTGGTGGTCAGCCCATTTTTGCCCAAGCATCTGGCCGTTTGACGGCGCGGATTACGCCATCGCGGGACGCTAAAGACGCCTGCACGCGTGTCAAAGCCCTGAAAAGGCCCTCACCCACCCCGCTACCTGGATCAGGCGAGAGTAATCGACAGTTCTTCACCCGCTTTGATCGTTACCTCCTCCGGGAACACCACGACGGCTTCGTCCGCATTCGTTTGCATTTTATGAGGTAAGTTGCGGTCGCCGAGTTTGGCGATAGAAGAAGCCCCGTTCATTTTGGCCGGTGTGAGCGCGACGGACTTGCAGGCCAGGCTCCCATGGATGACGGACAGTGAGAATCGCGTGCGCCCCTTCTGGAACTGCTGCCAGAACGATCCCCATCCGTTCGCCGTCGACCAGAAAGAGGAAAAGCGCTGGGACCGGAGGCGCGGTTTGGCTTCCACCCGCGCTTCTGCCCCGTGGTAACGGAAGCCGCTGAGGGCCAGCAGGGCGGCCCAACTCGCCATGGGGCGCGCGTAATGATAGCCGCACTCGGCTTCGTCCCATGGATTGCGCCGCTCGCCGTCATAGCGGCGCCGGATGTTTGTGATCAGCTCGACTCCCTCTGACATCATGCCCATGTAGAGCATCAGGATGGCCGCCGAATACTCGAATCCGGTCATGACCTCTTCGAAATAGGGAAACGGGGTCATGGGCCGATGGCCGCGCGGATAATCACAGATCACCAGAGCGGCCTCATCGTTCAGCGCGAACGTCCGCATGAGGCACTCGTGCTGAAAGAGGGTGCGTTTGTAATTGTATTTGTAGATGGATTGGAGGACCTTCCGCATATGTTCCTCGTCGAGCAGTGGGCCTAGGCCGGCAATGTGGGCAAAGTACTGGCCCACAAGCTGATCCACCAGGCAGCCATCGCCCAGTTGGAACGTAGGGTGTTCCGTATCGCTTGGGCCTGCGCCCTCCATCAAGCCTTCGGCAATCTGGCTGCGCGGAATCGAGCCGATTTCCTGAATGTAGTACTCACCGTTAAAAAGATGCGCGTCGATCCACGCCGACCCCTGCTGGAAAAGCCGCCGGTATTCCGTGGCTGCGGCCGCATCGCCCACGGCCGCCGCCATCTCTTCACCGGCCCGCAGTGCGCCCAGGTACCAGACGCCGCAGAGCGGGTTCGGCCCGATAAATTCCACGTCATAGGTGTTATGCTGCGCGCCCTCCATCACGCCGTCGCGGTTTGCATCCCACCCGCCGCGAACCCAGGCAAACTCAAGAGCGCGCCGGGCGGTGGGCCAGAGTTGGCGCAGCCACGCGGTATCACCCGAAAGCCGCCAGTCGAAATAGAGCTTGATGATGCAGGCCATCTGGCCGTCCGCAGCGGCAATGCCCGTGTGACCGATGCCAAAAGGAAGCAGCTCACGGTAGTCCATGCGGCCGTCGGCATCGGTAAGAAAGCCGAATTGCTGCTCGCGAAGCGATCGCGAGAGTTGTGGAAATACACCGGCAATCGCGGCTTCATAGGCGTAAACGTGCGTGCAGTTTCCAAAGCAGCATCCGGCGTGGTCATTCAACCCCTCGAAGCCGTGAAACGAGCCATCCTGCGTTCTGAAGGAGGTTGGCGTGACGAGGGCCGCGAGATTGGCCGTCGCCGCATCCTTCACGGCGCCAGGCATGGTGGCCTCGCGCATGACGGAGACAAACTGCCGGGTGAGTTTCTCAAGCCGGGGTAAGTTCTCCGCGGCATATTCCACCGCGGCCCATGCGTCCGGAAAGCGGGTGCAATAGTGGTTTCCAATCAAGTCGTTTTCGTGGCCCTTCGGCGCCGCCCATCCGCAGCGCGCGGGCGTGCGATTGGCAAAGTGCCAGCCCAGCAGGAAAACGAATTCTGCGTTGCCGCGCGCCGGAATCTCCCGCTGAAGGCATAAGGCTCCCACCGCAGTCCGCGCAGCAGCCTCCGGCCCCAACGCGCCGTCGCTGGAAAAATCATCCCAGAACAACAGCGGACTTTCCCACCAGCGCCCCGCGGGCCAGCCGCGCAGCACGCTGACCTTGCCAGGGCTCGCGCCGAGAATCGCCAGCGCAAACGTTCCAGCCCGTGGATGTTTGGCCGGCAGAAAGGGGTTCTTCATCAGCAAGCCTTGCGCCCTGGCGCTTTGTCTGGTCTCATTCATCCGGCCATGAGAGCCGCCGCCGTCATTCTCGCTCCCTATCGGGTTATCAATCGAGAACGCAATTGAAACCACCGCGGCGGAATCGAGCGGGTTTGAGACGTGGTAGCGAAGAATTGCGACCGGAAGGCCGGAGTCATCAGGCTCAAGGGGAATGAAAGGTGTGAATGCATCCAGACTCACGTTTACCGGCAGGCTGGAATCCTCGAAGTCAATATGCGCGAGAGGAAATACACCAGTGAACGCGCAGGAAGCGAGCCTGGGAAGGCCGGGAACGTTGGCGGAGCCGAGCCCGCTTGAACCCTCGTAGGGGGGCAGGATGCGCGCTTCAAGCACGCGGGCCTGCGGCTTTTCATTTGCCCCGCGCACCCAGATGGCCGGAAAGGCATATTGCGGCGAGGTTCCCTTATCCGGGCGGTTGAAAATCCACCACTCGCGCAACTCGCCTCGTCCGCCCAGCGCAATGCTACCCGCGCCCACGCCGCCCAGCGGAAACGAAAGCATCTTCAGTTGGCGGCCGGTGAACCGCCGCGGATATTCAATCTCCGCGCGCGGCGCGCCCTGGCTCCCGTCGTTCATGTTGCGCGCTGCGGCGTCCGCATAAGTGAAGCTCCCAGCGCCTCCGGGCACCGCAACAGCGCCCGCTCCGAGCGCCACGGTTTTCAGGAATTTTCTGCGCCCTTTCTTGCTGGTATTTTTCTTGGATGGTCCCGGCATAAATCATCTCCAATGGAACGGTGAGCCGCCGACTTGGCGCCGCCGTTGTAGGGGCGCTGCTTGCTGCACCGTGCCCCGGTGGTAGCCATGGTCAATACTTTTGGACGCGACAAGCGGCGTAGTCGCACTTTGCACCGGACTGTTCAGCTAATTCGGGCAGTGCTGGCGGAAGGCCGCCCCTACACATCCACAACCGAAAATACGAGTTTGTTGCCTTCGCGGTCGATGCGGTCAAGGCGAACGTTGATGCGGTCGCCCAACCGGTACGCCCGGCGCGCGTCGCGATGCACGAGGGCGCGCAGTTTTTCGCGGTAGACCCAGTTTGGGTCGCGGAAACTTTCGATCGGAACAAAACCTTCGACGAACAGATCGATCAATTCAACAAAAAAACCGTTCTTGGTAAGGCTGATCACGAGCGCCTCAAACTCATCACCCGTGCGGCTCGCCATGAAGGTGACTTTTTTCCATTCCATTAACTCGCGCTCGGCCTCCGCCGCGCGCCGCTCGCACTCGGAGGTTTCAATGCCCAAAGCGTGAAGTTCTTCCAGGCTCATGAATTCGCCGCCGTCCTGGGGCGCGGCAAGCGGCACCCCTACAGAAGCCGTTTCGCCAGCGCTGTCCTGGGGCGCGGCAAGCAGCGCCCCTACGGAGGCGAATTCTCCGCCAGCAAGGCCATCCTGCCCGCTCCTTTCCTCAGCCAGAGCGGCCTTCAGGATGCGGTGGACGATCAAATCCGGATAGCGGCGGATGGGAGAAGTGAAGTGTGTATAAGTGGGCGAAGCCAGGGCAAAATGGCCCTGATTTTCCTCGGAGTAGCGCGCCTGCTTGAGGGAGCGGAGCATGAGATAAGAAAGAATGCGCTCCTCGGGCTTTCCGGCGATGCGCTCGGTGAGGTGTTGATAGTGACGCGAGGTGATTTTCAGCTCTTCGCCGCTCGGAAGCTCCTCAACGCGTGGAGCGCGAGCGCGGTCATCCTTTCCACGCACGCGAACACGGCGCGCCGCGGGCAGCTCAATCCCGAGCGAGTAGCCGAACGCGGCGGCGACCTCCTCAAACTCGATCACCTTCTTCGGGTCGGGCTTTTCGTGAATCCGGTACAGCGATGGAATCTCGCGGCTTTCCAGATAAGCAGCCACCGCCTCATTCGCGGCCAGCATAAACTCTTCAATAATCCGGTGCGCGATGTTGCGCTCCGAGCGCGTGATGCCGGTCATCTGGCCGTGCGCATTGAACTCGATCTCGGGCTCCGGTAGATCAAAGTCAATCGAGCCGCGGGCCGCGCGCCGATGATTCAAAATTTTTGCCAGCTCTTCCATCAGCTTGAATCCGTCAACCAGCGAGGCGTATTTGCGGCACGCGGCCTCGTCTCCTTTGAGAACGGCGTGCACGGCGGTATACGTCATGCGCTGGGCGCTGCGGATGACACCCGGCATCAAGCGGGACTTCACGGTGCGGCCGCTCGCGTCAATTTCCATGAGCGCGGACATCACCAGGCGATCAAGGTGCGGGTTCAAGCTGCAAATTCCGTTGGAAAGATCAAGCGGGAGCATGGGCACAGCGCGGTCAGGAAAGTAGACCGAAGTGCCGCGCAGCCGGGCTTCACCGTCAAGCCCGGTTACCGGGCGAACGTAGTGAGCCACGTCGGCGATATGGACTTGCAGAAGATAGTGACCGCGGGGCAATCGCTCCGCATACACGGCGTCATCAAAATCTTTGGCCGTCTCGCCGTCAATCGTGACAATCGGAAGAGAGCGAAAGTCCTCGCGGCCATCGCGATCCGCGTCCGTCACAACTTGCGGCGCGCCGGCCGCCGCGGCCAGCACTTCCAGCGGGAAGCGGTGCGGCAAATGAAACTTGCGGATCATGATCTCAACGTCCACGCCAAACTCATCACGCGCGCCAAGCACCTCGATCACGCGGCCTTTGGGAGGCGACGCGCGGCCGGGAAAAGAAGTGATCTCCACGTCCACGATAACCCCATCGAGATCCCTTGCCCCGCCCCGGCGCGAGATGCCGAGCCCCTCCGATTCGCCGCCGAATTGGCGGTTGCGCGCGTCACGGCCTCTTTCTGCAACGTGCTCTTCGCCGCGCGGGATCACAATTTCGTGCGCAATATGGTGATCAAAGGGTTGGACGTAGTTATAACGCGAACCATAATGGAATTCGCCCACGACGGTCCTTTGCTCACGGCGGGCGACGCGAAGAATGGCGCCTTCGAGTCTCCGCAGCCCTGGGCGGCGCGGGTCAGGCTTGCTGCGGAAGACCTGAACCTCTACCCGGTCGCCGTGCATAGCGTCTTTCATGGCGTTGGGTGGGATGAAAATGTCCTGGCCATCTGACCGCTCATCGGGGACGACAAAACCGTATCCATCGCGATGCCCGATCAGGCGCCCAGTAACCGTGTTCTGGCGGCCTGCGCCCGCAGTGAATTGGGCCGGAGCCCCTTTCCGCGCAGGGGTAAAACGACCTCCCGCGCCAAAACCAAAACCTGGCGCAGGCCTCCTTGCCAGTATAAAATTGCTCTTCTTGAGTAGAAGAATTTTACGCGTCTTCGAGAGGTCCTTCAGCGCGGACTTCAACAGCCGCGCCTGGCTGCTCGCCAAACCGAATTCTTCCACCAACTCCCGCAGCCGGAACATCTTTTCCGGCCGCGCCTGAAATACTTCGAGGATTTCTTCTTGGGTTGGGACGCGCCGCATAAGAAATCGAGTGTATCATTCCCAGACGGGATCAGACGGGCTCAGGCGCGGCCTGGCTTGCAGACATGTTAATCGAAGTAGCCACGGCACGGATTTTGTGCCGTGGGCTTTTCGTCATTTTGAATGTGAGAAAAGCATATCCGATTCCGGATCGCTGCTCTCTTTGGATACAGAATGCTTACAAAAATCGCAAGGCTAATTCATTTTTCAATTGTCAGGGTTGCAGGATTTCTTGCCCTGGTGAGTATCCTCATTGCTGCTACGCCGCCCCTTCCGGCCACATCGGCCCTTCCGGCCCGTTCAGAGAGGCCGGCACAGACGATTGCTCATCCCCGTCACGTGTTGGTGATTTCGGTGGACGGCATGCGGGCGGACTCCTATACCCATCCCATGGCCGCTGCCCGGATCCCCAATCTTCTCCGGATGAAGAAAGCAGGGAGCTATGCCGAGGCCGTGGAGGGAGTCTATCCCACGCTGACCTATCCTTCGCATACCACGCTCGTGACCGGGTGCGTGCCCGCGCAGCACGGGATTTATACAAATCTCTCTTCGCGCGTGGCAGGCAAGAACGCGAACGACTGGTTCTGGTTTGCGAAATCCATCCAGTGCACGACGCTCTGGGGTGAGGCGCGCAAGCAGGGGCTTACCACCGCCTCCGTGGCGTGGCCCGTCACCGCCGGGGCTGACATCGACTGGGACGTGCCGGAGATTTGGAACCCCGCCGAAGGGATGGTGGCGGACCCGCTTTACGTGGCAAAGTTCATGAACCCTATCTTCGGGCTGCAAATGCTGGGCGCGCTCGGCACACCCAAGCCGGGCATGGATAGCGATGTCCTCCGCGCCCACATTGCCGAATACGTGATTGAGACACACAAGCCGAACCTTGTGCTGGTCCATCTCGTCGACCTGGATGAAACACAGCACGAGTCCGGCCCGCGCAGCCCGCAGGCGGCGGCAACTCTCAGCCGCATCGACCAGCGGATTAGCGAAATCCTCTCCGCCGTCCAGCAGGCTGGACTCGCAGGCGACACGGATGTCTTTATTGTCTCCGACCACGGATTTCTTCCCGTCAAGCGCGTGATCCATCCTAACGTTCTTCTGGTCAAGGCGGGCCTGCTCACGGCCGATGCGAAAGGAAACATTACCGGAGGAAAAATTGAAACGGTAGCCAACGGCGGCTCGTTCTTTATCTACTGGCCTCAGCCGGAAAACCTGCGTGCTGTGGTTCGCCGGGCGCTGGAACCACTGTTCGACCAAAAGCTGGACTGGGCCATACTCGGGCCGGACGCGATGAAGGATTTGGGCGCGGACCCTGATGCGCAAATGGCGCTCGATGCGCCGTCTGGCGGGATGTACGATAGCGCCGGGCAAGGCGAGTTGGTCACCGCGGCTTCCGGAGGTGATCACGGCTACTTGCCGTTTCGCGCCGGATTGGCAGCGTCATTTATTGCCTGGGGCCCGGACATCAAATCCGGCATGGACCTTCATCGCATCCGCATGATCCAGGTAGGCCCGACGATACTTAAGGCCATGGGGATTTCCGATCCAAACTTTGGTGATGCGCCCTCGCTCAAAGACATTTGGAAGTAGCGGCGGGTTTACCCCGCCCTCGGGCGTTGCCAACCCCGGCGGATGGCGGCGTAAAGCCGCTTCTCCGAAAGTAGCTACACGCTTTCGAGCCATCGTTTGATTATCTCCTCCGCGCCGGCCCTGTCGAGACCGTGCGGATGCAACAAGTCTTCCCAGGCCGCATCGGGAAAGCCCAAACGGGTGAGCCGCGCCGGAAGCTGCTCACGAATCAATGCCAGCGGACGATCTCGATGGGCCGCAAGAGCGCTGAAGATGACCTGATGCTCGGCCTCGTGCCAGACGCGATTCCCCAAGCTGCGCCAGGCGTCTTCACACAGGGGACCGTCATGGAAGCCCTGGCAAAGGACGCGCAGGATTTGCCGTTCAACTTGGGCCATTTGCGCGCCGGAATCCATCATCATAGATGAGGTGTAGCACAGAGTTTTGCTTTTGAAACTCTGCGGCCTTTCACCTGGGAGCGGGGCAAGCCGCTGCTTGACGCGGGGTGTAGCACGGGTCCACAATCACCAACATGGCTGATCACAGGGTTACCACGCGTCTGATTCTAGTTTGCGCACTCGCAATGCCGGTAGCTGCTACCATAGCGGCGCCCGCGCAAACGGTGGCCCCTAAGAGCAGTTTACTGCCAGCCGCTTCTTCCCAAAAGGCCCCAAAGATGAAGGCGCCTGCGAAGGCAGCGGATCTTAAGCTGATCAGCCTTAGCCCTGTCAATCCGGAGGCGCTCGCCCGAACCATCCGGCCAGCGGCAACGGTAACTTCGACAGGCCTGAAGCGAAATGTTTCCCCTTCCTCTGCGGACTCAGGCGTGATGGAATTCCGTGCGGTGGCTCAAGCCCCCACGCACGGCACGCTGCGGCTGGCCTCGAAAAGCTCAAAGCAGTCTCTTCTGAAAAACATTCATGGTGAGGCTTCTGGTGCG
>JBOGJX010000457.1:0-10244 GCA_050745285.1 Terriglobia bacterium | reverse complement strand
CTCGCCGGAGTTCTCCGGGATGAGGGCTATTTCACCGAGGCCGCGGAGAACGGCGAAGAATGCCTCAAGGTTCTCGCCGAGCGGCGCTTTGACGTGGTGATGCTCGATATCTGGCTGCCAGGTATGGATGGACTCGAAACACTGGAGAAGATCCAGGCGCTGGAGAGCCCACCCGCTGTGATCATGATCTCCGGCCACGGAACTATAGAAACCGCGGTCCGGGCCACGAAGCTCGGCGCGTTCGATTTCATCGAGAAGCCGCTCTCGATTGACAAGACACTGTTGACACTCGAACACGCCGCCGAGCAGATGAACCTTTCCGTCGAGAACCTCCGGCTCCAGGAAAAACTCTATGGCAGCCAACGCATCATGGGCGATAGCGTCCCTATGAAGGCGCTGCGGCAGCAAATCGCGCTGGCGGCGCCCACCCAGGGCCGCGTCTTAATTTATGGGGAAAGCGGAGCGGGCAAGGAACTGGTCGCCCACGCCTTGCATCACTCCGGGCCCCGGCATCAGCAGACATTCGTCGAGGTCAACTGCGCCGCGATCCCGGAGGAGCTAATCGAAAGCGAGCTCTTTGGACACGTGAAGGGATCATTCACCGGCGCCGCGGGCGATAAGGCTGGAAAGTTCGCTCAGGCCGACGGTGGAACGCTTTTCCTCGACGAAGTCGGTGACATGAGCCTGCGCACGCAGTCCAAGGTGTTGCGAGTGATCGAAGAGCAACGCTTCGCCCCCGTCGGTTCAGGCGGCAACCTGAGCGTGGACGTGCGCATTATTGCCGCGACCAACAAGGATCTTGAGGAAGAAATCCAAAAGGGGAACTTTCGCGAAGACCTCTTTTACCGGCTCAACGTGATCCCCTTCTATGGTCCCGCGCTGCGGGAGCACGCCGAGGATATTCCGGCCCTCGCCAACTATTTCCTCGCCGGATTCTCGCGGACCTACGGGCGTCGCGCCAAGCAATTCGCAGGCCCGGCGATGGAAAGCCTGATCAGCTACCGGTGGCCGGGAAACGTCCGCGAGCTGCGCAACCTGGTGGAGCGGCTCGTCATCATGGTGCCTGGCGCTCGCATCGAGCGCCGCCACCTTCCTCCCGGCATCCATCACGAAGCCGGCCGCGTCAAAACAGCCCGATCTGGAAAAATGGCCGGATGCGAAGGAGCATTCTCCACGCTCCATGAGGCGCGCTCCGCCTATGAGCGCAATTACATCCTGCGCAAGCTCGAAGAGAACCGCGGCAACATGAGCCGCACGGCGGAGGTCCTCGGCCTTGAGCGAAGCCACCTTTACCGGAAAATGCGGTCGTTGGGAATTGCTGCCGGGGATTGATGGGAATTGAGGAATTGAACCATTGATTTATTGAGTGATTGATTCATTGAAGGAAGTTTGCCCCTGTGGGCGAACGCGTTAACAAGCACAGTTCCAATGGTTCAATGATCCGATGACTCAATGACACAATGTTTTATTGCCGCTCGTTCCGGTAATCGAGCGATGCCACGAGCGCCTGGCTGTCACGCCATTGGGGCTCGACGCGCACGTGCAGGTCCAGGAAAACCTGGGGAGGAAACAGCTTCTCCAGCTCGCGGCGGGATTCGATGCCAATCTGCTTGACGCGCGCCCCTTCGGCGCCGATGATAATAGGCTTCTGGGATTCCCTCTCCACCACAATCGTGGCGTAAATGCGAGTCAGCCGGTCTGATTCTTGAAACTCGTCGATCACCACCGCCGTCACATAAGGCAATTCCTGCTGCGTGTGGAGGATCACCTTCTCCCGGATCGTCTCCGCGGCGAGGAATCGCTCCGGCTGGTCCGTGTAATAGTCCTGCGGAAAGAGCGCCGGCCCCAATGGGAGCCGCCGGATGACGGCCGCGAGAAGGTCTTCAAGCCCTTCGCCGGTTAACGCGGAAATTGGAAAGATTTCTTCAAAATCATAGAGTGTCGAGTACCTGCCGATCAGCGGCAACAGCCGGTCCTTCCGCATATGGTCGATCTTATTTAACGCCAGGATGGTGGGCACACGGTAGGGCTTCAAAAGATCGAGCGTGAATTGATCCCCCCGGCCAAAACTGGAGGACGCATCCACCACCAAAAGCGCGAGGTCACGGCTCTCGAGCGCATCGCGGACGAACGACATCATCTGCCGGTTTAGCCGGGAAAGCGGCTTGTGAATGCCCGGCGTGTCCATTAAGACCACTTGCGCGCCAGGACGATTGGCGATACCCAAAATGCGGTTGCGCGTGGTCTGCGGAACCGGCGTCACCATGGACACCTTTTCCGCCACCCAGGCATTCGTCAGCGTGCTCTTTCCCGCGTTGGGCCTGCCCACAATGGCAGCAAAGCCACATTTGAAGTTTTCTGGTTCCGGCGTCATAGTCGTCAATTGCTCTCAGCAAGTGGTTCTGCGCTATCCGGTCGAAAGGCCGCAGAGTTTTAACAGCAAAACTCTGCGCTACGTCTGTCTTTTGCTTTTGCTTATCTTCGTTATCCGGCGGAAAGGCCGCAGAGTATTAACAGCAAAACTCTGCGCTACGTCTGCCGTTTGCCTTCCTTCTATTCCAAGCTTCTGCCGTAAGCCGAACTCCAACGCGTTCATTTGGCCGCGGTCGGTCTCGTGGTCATAACCGATAAGGTGTAATGCACCGTGCAAAATCAATTGCTGAACCTCAATAAGAAGGGAATGCTTTTCCCCCGCGGCCTGCCGCTGCGCGGTATCGACAGAAATTATGATATCGCCCAAAAAGCCATTGAGATCCTGGGATGCTTCATCGAGTCCGGCGCCATCCTGCCAGGAAAACGACAAGACGTCGGTGGGCGCGGTTTTGGCGCGAAAATCCCGATTGAGGGTGGTGATTGCGGCGTCATCCACTAGTATTACGTCAAAGTAACGCTGCCGCAGGCGCAGAGCGTGGCTCAGGCGGCCCGAGAAATCACGGAGCACGCGAAGGCTGACGCTGATCCGCCTTCGCCGCCGACTGCGCAATCCACTCTGAAGACGAACCACCCCGCGCGCTCTTGATCGCCGGGCGGGTTCGGATGGGTGATTCGGTTTCAAAGGTCTGATTCGCGGTTCGATGGCGCCGGTCCCTTCGCGCCATTGCGGGATGTTCCATTTGCGCCATTGGCGGCGCGCGTCCGGTCGTATTCTTCGTAGGCGCGGACAATACGCTGGACGAGACAATGCCGCACCACGTCGCGCTCATTGAAGTAAATAAAGCTGATGCCTTCCACCCGGGCCACCACCTCCATCGCTTCCAGTAAGCCGGAGCGTCGCTCATTCGGAAGATCGATCTGCGTGACGTCGCCCGTGATCACCGCTTTGGAGTTAAAGCCCAGGCGAGTAAGAAACATTTTCATCTGTTCGTGGGTCGTATTTTGGGCCTCGTCCAGAATTACAAAGGCATCATTCAGCGTGCGGCCCCGCATGAAGGCGATGGGAGCGATCTCGATGATCCCTTTTTCGATATAGCGCTCCACGCGATCAGGATCCAGCACGTCATAAAGGGCATCGTAAAGCGGGCGGAGATAGGGATTCACCTTCTCCTGCAGCGTGCCAGGCAGGAAGCCCAACCGCTCGCCCGCCTCGACGGCCGGCCGCGCCAAAATGATGCGGCTCACTTCCTTTGAGAGAAGCGAGTCTACCGCCATCGCCACGGCGAGATAGGTTTTGCCGGTTCCGGCAGGCCCAATGCCAAACACCATGTCGTGCCGCTCGATGGCGTCCACGTAGCGCCGCTGGTTTAAGCCCTTCGGAGCTACAGACTTTCTGCCTAGAGCTCTGGGCTGCGCCGCTTCCGCCAACCCCTTCAGCCTTGCGCTTTGGTCTTCCGCCAATATCTTCAAGAAGGATTCTACCTCCGCCGGCTCAAAGCGCGCTCCGCGCTCGAGTAGCCCTTCGTAGTCATCCACCAAGCCCTGAACGCGGCGGACGTTGGCCTCCTCGCCCTCGATCTCCAGTGTATCGTTGGCAAGGTGCGTCGAAACCCCGAAGGACTTCTCCAGCAGTTTCAGATTCTCGTCAAATGTGCCGAAGAGCGCTTCGACACCCTGGGCGAGTTTGACGCTACTCTTCATAGGATTTGATGGGAAAATGGCGTCTCAAAAAGCGTTCGGACGCTATAAAAACTGCGGTAAAAATGGTTATGAAAACGATTGAGCCAAACGGCGGGATCCCGGAGTTGGAAGAGACAGAACATTTCATCAGTTCAGTCTCAAAGTATCCCAGCACACACCGGAAGTCAAGGAGTCAACTGATTTGAGCAATACTGTTTGATGTAGAGGCGGCTTTACGCCGTCATTTAGCGAGGTAAACTCGCCGCTACACATGCCAAACTGTGCCACTACCACTAATTTGCTGATTTTGGCCGCAAATTTGGACTCGGCTGTAGAATTGAACTCTGATAGAATTGGCATTATCGGGATGTCCGGCGGCCAAGCGGTGCTCTGCAACCCGTATGCTTTGGGCGCACGTATCAAGGGATAATGTCTGCTTCTCTCGCCGGACCATCCAGGGATGAACTTAAGCGGGGGGATATATGAAACCGGTTTATACGCGATCTTCAACCGAGTCTCCCGGACTTTCGACCGCTACACCTGCGCACTCTCCCGAACCGCCGCTTCAGGCAATTCAACCAAGTCAACCTGGGAAATCCCGTTTGTGGCTCGTGGCAGGAGCCATTATCCTCGCCATCGTCATTATTGTTCTAATCCGGTCTGCTCTCAGGAATCGCCAGGCAGCGTCTACCGAAGCGGGCGTTATCCAGACCGAGGTTGTTCAGCGCGCTGAATTTGTTAAGCGCATCCGCCTGTCGGGCACGATGGAGGCGGTCGAATCCTACAGCGTGGTGGCTCCGCCTACGCGCGGAACATCGAGCGGACCCCTGATGCTCACGCAGCTCGACGCCGGGGGAACAAAGGTAAAGAAAGGCGACGTGGTGGCGGAGTTTGACCCACAGGTGGAGATTCAAAATTATCTGACTGCCAAGGCGGCCTACCAAGGATTGGTTGACCAGATTACGGCGAAAAAGGCCGATGAAGCCGCGGCCAAAGCGACGGATAACACAAATTTGATGCAAGCCGAGGACGCCCTTAAAAAGGCCCAGTTGGAAATACTCAAGGATCCAATCCTTTCGCCCAACGATGTGAAGACGAACCAACTTAACCTGGATGAGGCCACTGCCAAGCTGAAACAGTTCAAGGTGACGTATGCCCTGAAACGCCAGTCCGCCCTGGCGGACATCCGCGACTTTGAAATTCAGGCGGAGATGAAGCGCCTGGACATGCTCCAGGCCCAGCAGAACGAAAAGGTGATGGTGGTCCACTCGCCAGCCGACGGCATTGTGGTGATCAATTCAACATGGAAGGGTAACGGAATGGGTCCCTTTGAGGTAGGCGATTCGCTGCGTCCTGGGCAGCCCTTCGTCCGAATCGTCAATCCCGCCCACATGCAAGCTCTCATTGACGTAAACCAGTTGGACTATCCGTTTATCCACGCCGGCCAGTCGGCCGTCTTCCACCTTGACGCCTATCCAGGAACCGCCTTTCCTGGCACGCTCGAAAGCGTTTCTCCGATTGCGAATGCAAGCGACTTTTCCGATAAGGTGAGAACCCTTACAGCATTAGCCGAAGTCCAGGGAAGCGATCCCCGGCTGATGCCGGACCTTTCCGCCGCGGTGGACGTGCAGATTGAAAAGCTGCCAGACGCGCTGGTGATTCCGCGCGGATCCATCGTCTCAGACCACGGCAAAACTTACGTTCTGCTCAAGAGCGGACTGGGATTTGACCGGCACCAGGTGAAGCTCGGCCCTGTGAATGATACGCAGGCCGTGATTGAGTCCGGTCTCCATGCAGGGAACGTGGTGAAAAAGACGGTCGCAAGTGACAAGTAGCGGGAAGTAGCGCAGAGTTTTGCTTTTAAACCTCTGCGGCTTTTTCCATTTTGGATTTTAGATTTTGGACTGGCCCCGGCGGCCAAGTGTAGTGCAGAGTTTTGCCTTTAAAACTCTACGGCTTTTTCCATTTTCCATTTTGGATTGGCCGTGACGGCAGCCGAGGCAAGCACAGCTTGCCGGCCCGGATAGAAACCGCAGAGTTTTAAAAGCAAAGCTCTGCGCTACACCTGCAAGCCGTCACAATATATGGCAAAACGTAGCAAAAAGACTCGCTGGATTATAGGCGCGACGGTTGTGATCGTGGTCGCCGGGCTCAGCTTCGGCGCGGTGCAACTGGCACGCCCCTCGGTTCAGACGCCCACGGCGCCTGTGACGCGCGGAGTATTCACAAAATATCTGGATCTTCGCGGCGCGATGGCCGCGCTGCAGTCGGTCACCCTGATGGCGCCCAGGAATGCGGGAGGCAACGTTCGCATTCTAACCCTTACGCCAAGCGGCGCCAGCGTGAAGCCGGGTGACGTCGTAATCCAGTTTGATGCCACACAGCTTGAACAGACGCTGCACACGGACCAGGTGACGCTCAAGCAGGCCGAGGCCGCCATCGGTCAAGCCCGGGCGGCGGGGCAACTGAAGGAACAGACGGACGTAACGAACCTGATGAAGGCCCGGTTTGCCCTTGAGCAAGCGAAGCTGGAGGCCAGCAAGCAGGAGATTATTTCTAAGATTGAGGGTGAGGAGGACCAGCTCGCCGTCTCTGACGCGCAGCAGGCGGAAATTCAAGCCGAACAGCAGTTGAAGTCCGATCGGGCGGACACAGCCGCGCAGGTTGAAGGGAAGATCGAGCCGCGTGACAAGGCGGCGTTTGACGTACGCCGCACCGAGCAGCAGATTGCAGCCTTGACATTGAAAGCGCCAATTGGCGGCGTGATCACGATTTTTCCCAACCCTCCCTGGAATGATAATGCGCCGCGCTTTCATCCGGGCGATCAAGTAGGTCCCGGACAGCAGATCGCCGAGATTCCTGACCTTGCGACCCTGAGAGTACAGGCGCGCGTGGAAGAGGTTGACCGTGGCCAGCTCAGCATCGACCAGCCGGTTACGGTGCGCGTGGACGCAGTGCCGGATCGAGTGTTCACCGGCAGGATTACCGGAATCAGCACGCTGT
The DNA here is from genome assembly GCA_050745285.1 of Terriglobia bacterium. Taxonomy (GTDB): domain Bacteria; phylum Acidobacteriota; class Terriglobia; order UBA7540; family UBA7540; genus RH2-MAG17b. Next base: position 3,188 of record JBOGJX010000457.1, on the reverse strand, counting down.
CCAAGATCGATTTTTCCGCCGGATGGCCGCCAGCGCGGAATTTTGAGATGACTGTCAACCTCGTTCAAAGCGATTCCCGGCTGCAGCCCGGCATGAGCGCAAGCTTGAGGATTGCGGTGAGTAAAATCCCCGACTCGACCCTCATTCCCGCCGGCGCGGCCTTTCAAGAGAATGGCCAAACTGTGGCCTACGTGCTCCAAGGATCAAAGTTCAGGACGCAGCCTGTCCAGGTCTCCCGTGAGAGTGACGGAAAGCTGGCCGTGCTCAGCGGGCTGAAGCCGGGCGAGCGCGTGGCATTGAAAGTGCCCGCGCGGAAATAGTGATGGGTGGCAAGGTGTAGCGCAGAGTTTTGCTTTTAAAACTCTGCGGCTTTTCCCATTTTGGATTTTAGATTTTAGACTGGCCCGCGGCGGCGGCCGAGGCAAGCACAACTTGTCGGACCTGATGATAAAGATCTACACCGGCTGATTGTTTCTTTCATGAAAAAGCCCATCTGGATTGCCATCATTATCGCGGCCCTGATCTTCCTTGGCGTGGAGGGATACGCGAACCTTCGCCACTTCCGCAAGCCAGCGGCAACGATCCCTACAACCCAAGTGAAACGAGGAAACGTTGCTCTGAAGGTTTACGCCACGGGGGCTCTTACGGCGGAGAAGACCGCTCAGATCACAGCTCCCCGCGTTTCGGGCAATGAACTCACGATCATCAAACTGTTGCCAACAGGCGCGCAAGTGAAACAGGGTGAAGTGGTGATGGCATTTGATCCCGCCGAAGAGGAATACAATCTTCAGCAAGCCCAAGCTCAGTTGAAGGAGGCGGAAGAGGAAATCACCAAAGCCAAGGATGACGCTGCGGTGCAGACCGCTCAGGACCAGTCGCAACTGCTTTCCAACAGGTACGATGTTGAGAAAGATCAGATTACGGTGAGCACCAATGAGTTGGTGAGCGCGATTGACGCGAAAAAGAACATTCTGGCCCTCGATCAGGCAAAGCGCATTTTGGCGCAGTTGGAATCCGATATTAAGTCCCACGCCGCTTCGAACCAGGCAACCCTGGCTGTGGCTGAGCAGGATAAGGCAAAGGCGCAATTCGCCATCCAGCAGGCGGAGCAAAACATCAAGAACATGACGGTGCGCTCGCCGATTGGCGGTCTGGTAGAGGCCCAGAAGAATCGCGGGGCTGCTGGAGGCTTCTTTTTTTTCGGAATGCAGCTTCCGGACTATCACGTGGGCGACACAACCTATTCCGGCGCGACAGTGGCGCAGGTGATCGATCCAAGCCAGATGGAGGTGAGGGCGGCGGTCAACGAAACCGACCGGGGAAACATCCGCGCGGGCCAATCGGCGGAAGTGAGCGTGGACGCGCTGTCCGGAAAAACCTTTGCGGGCGAGATTAGGAATATTTCCGGCTCCGCGACGCATAGCTTTTTTCAGGTGGGCGCGATCCCCATGTTCAGCCTGACCATCGGGTTAAAGCAAACCGACCCAGGCCTTCGCCCTGGCGAGACGGTTCACGTGGTCATTTCCGGAAACCCCCTTGCCAACGCTTTTTATCTGCCGCCGCAGGCTATTTTTCAGAAGAACGGCAACTCGGTGGTTTACGTGAAGCAAGGGAGCGTGTTCACGGCGCATCCGGTGAAGATAAAATATCGAACCGCCACTCAGACGGTGGTCGAAGGGCTGCCACGCGGGATGGTGGTCGCGCTGGTCAATCCTGAAGCAACGGCCGGGGGAGCTTCGGGGCCGGTGGCGGGACCCACCATGGCCGTTCCGCAAGGGGGACGATGATGGCAAGCCTCGCAGCCGCTCCGCCGCCCCGCCACAGAGGGATCGAGTTCCTTCCGGATCTCAACCTTGCGCTGGATAACCTTCGCCAGCGCAAGATGCGCTCGCTCCTCACCATGCTAGGGATGATTTTCGGCGTGGCGGCGGTGATTTCCATGCTTTCCATCGGGGCCGGCGCGCAAAGACAGGCGATGGCCTACATCGAGCAACTGGGCGTGGACAACCTGATCGTCGAAGCGAAGGAACCCACGGACCAACAGAGCTTTCAAAAAATAAGAAAGGTTTCGCCGGGCCTGACGTTCCAGGACCTGCGGCTGATTCTGGCAAACGTCGAAGGCATTGCCCTCTCGACAGCTCGCAAGCGCTTTTCGCCCACGAAAATGATTCCGCGCCCGTCGGGTGAAATCCCCACCGTCTATGGCGTCGATCCCGATTACGTGCAGATTTCAAGCCTCCGCGTGGTGGATGGCCGTTTTTTCACTCAGGCCGAGAATGCCCGCTCAGCGGCCGTCTGCGTGCTGGGGCAGGGCGCAAAGGCCAGCCTCTTTGGCGCCACCCATGCCGTGGGCCAGTACGTGAAGGCAGATAACCAGTGGTACCACGTGGTTGGCGTAGTGGGACCGGAGTTAACAGCCGGGGCCAACGTGTCCGGGCTTCCCACACAAGACCTGAACAATTTGATTTACGTCCCGCTCGGCTCCGCGATCTACCGCCTCGCGGACAGCACGTCGCGTCTGAAAGATGAGATTGACGGCATCTACCTACACATGGCCCCTGGCGCGAACATCACCACCGCCGGGGAAATCGTGCGGGGCATTTTGAACGCCACGCACCACGGCGCGGGCGACTTCAGCGTGATCGTGCCGGCCGCACTGCTCGCACAGCAGCAAAACACGCGGCGCATTTTTAACATCGTGATGGTGGCCATTGCCTCAATTTCCCTGCTGGTCGGCGGCATCGGAATCATGAACATCATGCTGGCCAGCGTCCTCGAGCGCACGCACGAAATCGGCGTGCGCCGGGCGATTGGAGCGCGGCGGGTGGATATCATCCGGCAATTCGTGACCGAATCCACGCTGATTTCATTCGTGGGCGGACTGATGGGGATCGGTTTCGGCTTCGGTATTTCCCGGCTGATTGCGTGGCTGGCGGGTTGGTCAACCATTGTGACGGCGAGCTCTATCTTGCTGGCATTTTTGGTGTCTGTTTCCGTGGGTCTAATCTTCGGCATCTATCCGGCCATGAAGGCAGCGCGGATGGATCCGGTGGAAGCGCTGCGATACGAGTGACGGCGGCCACCGAGCGCTGCTTGCTGCGCCGAGCGACGAGAAAAGCCGCAGAGTTTTAACCGCAAAACTCTGCGCTACGGGACGCGCACAGCGCGGAGATTCGTAGGGGCGCTGC
>JBOGJX010000456.1:0-9664 GCA_050745285.1 Terriglobia bacterium | reverse complement strand
CCTGGGGCTTTAGCCCCTGATGCCCTCAGCGGCTAAAGCCGTCGATCTTTTAGATCCTGGTTTGGCACGGCTAAAGCCGTGCCCTGACACGCCGCTATCGAACTTAACCTTGTAATGCTAGCAAGATACTGAAAAACGCTTTTGCGTGCACCGGAAGGGTGGGGTTTTAACCCCGCCGCGCAATGGCCGTCCCTTCGCTTATTTTGTCTCGTACCCCGAATGGTTCGTTCAAACGAACCACTCGGGGTACGAGACAAAACGAAAATCGTGGGCGCTTCTTGACGGCACGGTTGAAACCGTGCCCTTCCAGTTGCCAAACAAAGGTTCATAAATAATCCGTGCTGGGGGACAAAAGGGCACGGTTGAAACCGTGCCCTTCCGGGTATATTTTCATGGCTTTGCAGGCGTTGCCAAGAGGCATGACCGGCGTCAATACTTAAGAACCGTATGAATCTCATACTGTCCCAGTTTCTCCCGGCCTTTGAGAAAATCCAGCTCGATCAGGAATCCCAATCCAGCCACATGGCCATGCAACCGCTCCACAAGCCCCGCCACGGCGCGGGCTGTGCCGCCGGTCGCAAGCAGGTCGTCAACAATCAGGACGTTCTGTCCCTCATGGATGGCATCGCAATGGATTTCCAGCGCGGACTCTCCATACTCGAGCTGATACTCTGCCTTCACCACCTCCGCCGGGAGTTTCTTTGGCTTGCGCACCGGCACAAACCCGGCGTTGAGCCGGTATGCTACCATAGGCGCGAAAATAAAGCCTCGCGCCTCGATCCCAACCACGACGTCAATATTTTTCCCAACGTAATGGTTTGCCAGCGCGTCTACGGCGCGATGCAATCCGATGGGATCCTTCAGCAGCGTTGTAATGTCATAAAAAAGAATGCCCGGCTTGGGAAAATCTGGGACTTCCCGCACGAGACGCTTAAGATCTTCCACTGTTCCTCCTGCAATTAGAGTGAGAATTGGTCCTGCAAACTGGAGTGGGTTTCAAATCCCGCCGAAGTGGCGCCTCCTGCCCTGCCAGGGCGCGACAAGCAGCGCCCCCGCGAAACAGCCAGCTACCATTCAATCCCAAAGCCGATGTATCGCTCATCCACGGGATCGTCCGCCTCCTCCACTCGTTTCACCAAGGCGCTGCCTGGACCTTCGGCAAGCCGCCGCCCAAACTTTTTGAGAGCGCGTTCATCGCCGATTGCGTAAGCTTCCACTCGCCCATCGGGCAGGTTCTTAACGTACCCGCGCAGTCCCAGACTCTTTGCCTCGCGCTCGGCAAAAAAACGGTATCCCACGCCCTGCACCATCCCGGAGATCAGATACTTCCTGGCAATGGCCATCTTTTCCACATTCATATCCATTGACATTACATGCGTCACGCCGGTTTAGCAGCCGTGCCACGAAGCCCTCATCCCCGCTTCGCGGTCCCCCGATCTCTGACCGATCTCTGAGCGAGAGGGGGGCCGGGTGAGGGAGGCCATGCTTACGGCACGGTTAAAACCGTGCCCTTCCATCCTCACTGGGCGGCATCTCTTCCTCGCTGAGGCCGGAAAGAATGGCGTTGCGCACTGCTTCCTGGACAGCGCCGGTTTGTTCCAGCGCGACTCCTTCCGTCACAACAGGATCGTGAAATGTGATGCGCACCCTACCGGGCCTTATCGTGGCCTTCCCCTTTGGCATAATCTTCCGGCTGCCGGAAATTGATATTGGGACAATCGGCGCGCCCGCCTTCACCGCCATGATAAACACGCCCTTCTTGAACGGTAGCAGCCGCCCATCCTCACTGCGGGTGCCTTCGGGGAAAACCAGGAATGAATAGCCGGACGCGAGCGCCGCCGCCGCTCGATCGATAGCCCGGATTGCCTTCTCGCGGCTCTTCCGGTCCACCGGAACAAAGCCCCGCAAACGCATGGCGTGGCCCAGAATTGGAACGCGAAAAAATTCTTCCTTGGCCAGCATAAGTACGGGCGGAAGAAGGCCAATCACCGCGGGTGGATCGCAATTGCTCTGATGGTTCGCCATGAAGACCACGGCGCGCTGGACCGGAATCTTTTCACGGCCGCGGACCATGAGCCTCACGCCCGCCAGCCGCACCGCGAGACGTGCGCCGAGAACGCCCACGCGGTAGATCAGGTTGGAATTCCCACTCACGACGGTGTAAAGCAGGAGTGGGCAGCCTAATACCACGATGAGTGCGAGCGCAAAGCACACGACACAAAACGAACGAATCATGGATTCCCAGCGGCATCCTTCAAGGAGACTGCCCCCCAAGCCAGCCATCCCGAAGCGCAATTTCCTGCTGGGAGGCGGCCGGAACCTCCTCAATCCGATAGCTGGTCTCAGACCGTGATCCCAGATTGAGCTTCAACGTCAACGTCCGTGATCCCCGCTCGATCCCCAACTTCACGCGCTGGCCGGGCTTAACGCCCACCATGTCTTCGGGCAAGGCGTAGAGCCTTTGGCCGTTGGCCGATTTGAGGATGTCCCCGGTTTGAACTCCCGCCGTTGCTGCATTACTCGCAGGATCAACCGTCGCTACGCGGATGACCCCATTAAACCCGCGCACCGCCTTGAATCCCCAATCCGGCTCGGGCGACATTGCGGTGGCCAGTTCGAGACCAGCGTAGCCCAGGAACTTTTGATAGTCGAGGTCTTCCGTTCCATCCACGTCATTTTCAAAAAAAGAGTGCACCCAGCCCGGAGAAGGTCCGAGCGAGGCCACAATCTTTTCCAGGTCATCGTCGCTAAAGCACCGTCCTTGCTCTGCAAACGCAGTATTTAAACGGCGCATCAGATCATCCAGGCTGTGCGCGTTCGCACTGGCGTGACGGACGCCAAGGTCCAGCAGAGTGCCCAGCAATTCTCCCTTGTTGTAATACGAAATGCTGCGATCGGGACGGGTATAGTCGGGATACCCTTCAAGCCACGCGTCTAGCCCTGCCAGCTCAACGCTCTGGAAGCGCCGCGCGGGCCGCCGCTCCAATTGCCGGATGGCGCTGGCCACGTGCGCGTAGAACTCGTCGCGGCTTATCAAGTCGGCGCGAAGCAGCACAAGCTCCGCGTATGCGCTGGTCACGCCCTCGGAAAACCACAAGTCGCGCGTGTCATTGCCATGAATGTAGTCCACCGGAACCAGTCCTTGCGGACGGATGCGCTTCACATTCCAGAGGTGAAAGAATTCGTGAGCAATGGTGTTTTCCAGTTCTTCCCAGTTGCTCTCTAGCAATGGCGCTGGAAAAGCAATGGCTGCGCCGTCCCTGTGCTCCATTCCTCCTCCGCCGCCAGACTGCGGAAAATGGAAGATGAAGGTATAGCGAGAAAAAGGACAATCGCGCATCAGCGCGGTTTCCGTGGCCGTGATTTTCTTCACCGTATCAATCAGGCGGGAAGACGAGTAATCCTCAGGATCGCCGCGCACCGCGATGCGGTAAAGCGCGGCCGCCTGCGTGTAGGAATAGAGCTGGAATAACCCGGCCTCGACAGGGCTATCCACTAAAGCGTCATAACCCGCTGCGGTGAATGTCTCAGTCGCGCTGTCCCTGGGGAGAAACGTTATCAGGTTCCATTCGGGAGGGAGAATGAAACGCACGCGATCGGCGGCCTCCCGCTCGTCCGGAACATAAAAAAGTATCTCGGCAAGGTTCAGGAAGGCATGATCGGGAATCAGCTCGCTTGAGAAGACGCCCGGCTCATGGGCAAAGACCTGGTAGCGCACCACCAGCGGAGAACACGCCTCGCTGCCCGTCCGAAAAGTGTAAAGGTCCACAGGCCGGAGCGTAAGAGGCGCGCCGCTGCACTCCGCCCGAAGATCCTCGACATGGCGCACAAAATCACGAATCTGGTAAAGCGCGTTCCAGGCCGGAAACTGAATCTCCGTTTCCGCATGCGCACGAGGCACAGTCATGGTGACGCCAACCAGATGCGACTCCGGGTGGGTTAAATCGATGGCATAGGAAATGGGTTGCGCGGCCCCGAACGCCCGGATCGAAAGGATGAAACCCAATCCTAAAAGGAAAATGTTGATGATCGTGTGACGCCGCCACTGTGGGTCTTTCAGCATCCTATCAAGCGCTCTTCGCCTGCCTCCGGCCGAGCCTATTGCTAACCCTGTCGATCACAAAAACCACCAGTGCAGCGTCAATCAGCGCACTAGCCACCCGAGAACGCCCTGTCAGCGCCTCGGTAAGAATCGCCGCTGCAAACAGCCAAATGAATAACTCTCCCCGCAAGGCTTGGCGCCATTGCGGTCGAGCCCCACTGGCGGGGAGCCGCGGCCGCAGCGCAGGCCAGAAGCGTGGCACAGCCTGACAGTATGCACGGTAGCGTTCCCCTTGATCGTGGAGTAACTGCGGTTCCTCCAACATAATGAGGCGATAGTGGAAGGCCAGATTACCCGCGAAGATGATGACCCAGCCCCAGGGACTCGCCAAGACCCCGAGTCCGGCAGCCAGCAGTACGTCGCCGAAATAGAGCGGATTCCGGACGTAACGATAGGGCCCATCCGCCACAACGCGCTCCGACCTGAGGTTCGTATCGAAAACCACTTCACGCTTCAGGTACGCCGTCCCCCAGCTTCTCAGGATGGCGGCCGCAGTTACCAGAGCCGTCCCCGCAGCAAGAACTGCTTGCACTTCGTGGTGGATCGATGTGGGACCAAGTGACGCGTGCGCCCCATTCCATTGCTCGACGATCCAGCGCGCGACGCTCCTGTGGTCAAATTCGCTCCAGGCAAAGCCTGCGACGTAGATCAGGGCGATTACTCCGGCACGATAGCGAAACTCGAACGGCTTCTTTTTCATTTCTATCAGGCGAGGCCTCGAAGGTTGCCGAACCCATCACAGAATGCGTAATATAACATAAGGGAGATTGTGCTCGTGACCAAACTCTATAAGGCCGACCTGCACTGCCACAGCCGGTATTCCGGTTTGGTAAAGCACCTGCGTTTTCTTCGCGCGCGCGATTGCTACTCGCAACCAGTCGATGTCTACCGCCGGGCCAAGGCGCGAGGCATGGACCTCGTGACCATCACCGATCACGACTCGATCGATGGATGCCTTGACCTGCTCAACCGGTTTGGTGAAATGCCGGACTTTGTGACGGGCGAGGAAGTGACGGCGCGACTGCCGGAGTTTGTGCATGAAATTCACATCGGAGTTTACGGCCACAGTGAGGCGCAACACCGTGAAATCCAGCGGCTGCGCGGAAACGCGGTAGAGTTAGTGAGTTACCTGCGGCAGAACCATCTGCTCCACGCGCTCAATCATTTCTTCCATGACTTCTGGAACCCCGCTCGCGTCCGGGAATTCGTCGAGCGCATGGCGGAGATGTTCAGCGTGTTCGAGGTTCGCAACGGCACGCTGCAGCGCGAGCACAACGCCTTCATCGTAGCGCTGCTCGACCGCTTTCAGCGCCGCGGCCGCCAAGTGAGCGTGGTGGCCGGGAGCGACTCGCACACGCTGCGCCGCATCGGCCTCAGTTACACGGCGAGTCCGGCCCACAACCGCGAGGAATTCCTGGCGGACATTCGCGCCGGCCGCAGCCAGGTTTTCGGTCCCCATTCGAACCACTTGTCGCTAGCAGCGGATATCTATGGAGTAGTGCTCCGCTACTACCCCACGGTGCTCTCCGTACACAACGGCGAGTTCTCCGCCCCAAGCCGCGCGCAGAAGTTCTTCCTGAGTGTTGCCGCTGCGCCGTTCCTGGTCACGCCTTACATCGCAGCGGTGAGGCATACTCGCACCGAACGCACGCGGATCAAGGAATTCTCGCAGCTCCTCTTGGATACCACTCAACGATAGACCTCGCGGCGGTGGCCACTCTTTACCACCTCGATCATTCTGCGAGAATGATTGATTTCATGCAGGATGCGCCAATCCCCCTGCCGTACCCGGTAACGCGCATCTGTGGTGGTCCCTTCGAGCTTGATGCACCCCTGCGGCGTGGGATTGGCCATCAAGGCTTGAATCTTCTGCAGGATGCGGCGCAAGTCCCGTTTAGGGATGACGCGAAGTTCACGCTCGGCGGACTTGCGAACCGCAATACTAATATGAGTCCGTCACGCTTCAAGTCCCGGATCACCTCACGCAGAGGGCGACTCGGCTCCTGGCGCCTGACCTCGAAAGCCGTAAGATCAATTTCATCCTCTTTGAGAGATTCGATTACGGCCTCGCCCACAAGATTCGAGATCGTTTCGCCTGATTCTGCGGCTTTAACCCGCAGTGCGCGGTATACACGGGAATTGAAGTAAATCGTGCTTCTCACTGTTTCGCCCATCTCCGCCCTTCCTTCATGAAGAGGTAGCCACGGCACGATTTGCGTGCCGTGGCTACCACGGCTGCCTCTATAGGGCCGGCCACAGCGATTCCCAGATTTTAAACTCGGTGTGATAACCCGCCTCTTCAGCCCGCGTCAGTTTTTTGCCGGAGGCAACGTCCAGCGTCTCCTGAAAAATCTTCTGGCCCACCTCTTCCATGGTCTCCTTGCGGTCGAGAATGGTTCCGGCGTTGATATCGATATCCCCGTTCACCCGCGCGAGCGGCGTGTTGGAACCGATTTTCATCACCGGCCCCAAGGCGCTGCCGATGCCGGTGCCGCGCCCGGTAGTGAAAAGGGCTACCTGCGCGCCGCTTAGGAAAAGAGCCGGCGTCGAGATCTGGTCGTAGCCCGGAGTGTAAAGCACAAAAAGTCCACGGCGCTCGCCCAGCCACTCGCCATATTCCACGAGGTCTTCCACAATCGAGCTGCCCCCCTTGGCCTTCACGCCCGCCGATTTCAAATAAATATTGTACAGGCCTCCCTTTTTATTGCCCGGCGAAGGATTATCGCGGAAATCGTCGCCAAACGAGGTCACGTAAGCCTCATACCGCTTCAGCGCGTGGATCAATTTGTGGCCCACCGCACGCGTCCGCGCCCGGTGCGCCAAGTCCACCATGGCCGCGCCCTGGAGCTCTGGAATTTCTGGCAGCAGCACCGCCGAGCCGGCCTTCACGAACATATCCGCCGCAATGCCCACGGCGGGGTTCGCCGTGACCCCGGACCAGCGGTCTGAGCCTCCGCATTTCGTACCCACGATCAGCTTTGAAATTGGAGCCGGCTGGCGCGCAAACTGATTGGCAAAGTGTAGTTGCTTTTCGACCATCTCCAAGCCGCGCTCCACGGCCATGCGGCTGCCGCCGGCGTTTTGAATCACCAGATTCGTCACGCGCTGGTTATAATCCGGGACCTTGGCCTGAAACACGGGAACCGAGCATTCGATGCAAGTCTTCCCGCAGCCGAGATCAATGTAAATGGCTGCGCCGAGGTTGGGATGCCGCAGCGTATCCGAAAGAAGCTGGTTTAGAATGTCTACCGCGCGGCCGTCCGGCAGGCCGCAGCCGGACTCCTGGACCACCGCCACCACGCCATCCACATTGGGAAACCTCTCGCGCGAATAGACCTCGCGCATGGCGCGGGAGGCGATGGTATGCGCCTCCGTTGAAGAACACATTCCAGAGGTTACAACACCCACCAGGTTTCGCGTGCCCACCGAGCCGTCTGCCCGCGCGTATCCGTCAAACGTCAGCGCCGCAAGCTCAGGATCAAGCCGCACCGGAGTTGGGTTGTCCCGGTATCGCACTTTCAAGCGAGGCAGACGGTCCTCAAGATTTTCATGGTTGATGGGATCTCCGGGCTGAACGTCTCTTGACGCCAGCCCGATCGGGTCTCCCAGCGTCACGTAAACCTCGCCCTTTTGAATCGCCTGAATAGCAAAGCTCTGACCGCGCAACACCCGCCCCGAAATGGTGATGAGACCGTCAAGGGTCTTGAGTTGCGTGCCAGCTTCAATGAAGTCCACCGTGGCGACGGCAACGTTGTCCTTGCCGGGCCGGATGATAATTGCAACGTCTTCGAGGTTCATAATGTCCATGGATCACCTTTGAAAATGATACCACTTGGCGGTTTTCGAGGTCCGCGCACATCGCAAAATGCGCGATATATGCGCCACCCGACGCGACCTGCCGCATTGCCGCTTGCTGCTTCTCGTAGCGGAGATGCTTGCTGCGCCCAAACCGGGTGGGCGCAGGGGAAGCAGTGCTTCTTGTCAGCAGCGCCCCGACGAACCTTAATCCTCGGCTACCGCTACCGCCGCCTTTCATCAGTTGAGTGTTAACAGGCCCTTGATATAGTCCGGGCGCTGGAAGTCTTCCTCGAAGGCGCGGTGAATCTCCTCGAGCGCGGAGTACCGGTGCGTGACGAAGGGCAGCGCCTCAATCCTGCCTTCGCTCATCAGGTCACGGGCGCGGCGGTAAGTTGACGGGCGCTCGTCCGGATCAAAACCACCCGAGGCGCCCACGCCCGCCACCAGCGTGGGCTCGAGAAACAGCACATTCCCCATCACGCCAATGTCCCGCCCTTTGTGCCCATGTCCGTAAAGCAGCACGGTTCCCTGCTTCCGCAATAGCGCCGGAATTTGATCAAAGATGACCGGATTGCCGCAAGACTCGATCAGGTAATGAATTCCCTCACCCGACGTCGCATCGCGCGACACCTCCACCAGGCTCTCGCGCGACACGTTGACGGGTGTTCCTCCGAACCGCCGGGCGAGATCGAGGTTTCGTTCGCGCAGATCGCTGATCAGAATCAGCCCGCCAAACCTCTTCACCTGCCGCAGAACCTGGAGGAAGAGCAGACCCGCCGGCCCCGCGCCGCTGATCAGAATGTTGCGGATGCGTTCCGTCCCATCGAACCCATACCGCCCCGCCGCGCGCCCGGCACGGTCGCTCGAATGCAGCACGCATCCGAGCGGCTCGACCAGCGCGCCCTGAGACGCCGTCATGTCCCCCGGAAGCTTTATGCAATTGACGGCCGGCACGGCAATGAATTCCGCCAGCGCGCCTTGCAATCCCGTAATCCCGTGTTCGCGGTAAAACTGGCACTGGTGGGAATCACCCGAAGCGCAGTACTCACAGAGCACCTTGCGGCCTTGACTGTGACAATTGAGGCCCTGATCGCACAGTACCCGATCACCCGGCTTGAGGTCAGCAACTTTGCGCCCCACTTCGAGGATTTCACCGGAAAACTCGTGTCCTAAAATCTGCGGCTGAACCGATAGTGGAATGGGCCTTCCCGACGCGTCAAGATTGTAATTCCCCTGGCCGCGAAACAAGTGAAGGTCCGTTCCGCACACCCCCACCGCCCGGACTCTGACTAAGACCTCGCTGGGCGCGACCGCCGGGTCCGGCATTTCGCGGATCACCATCTTTTCGACGTCTTCAAGAACGGCTGCTTTCATATTCCTCTTTCGTAGGGGGCGGTCGCCGCGGCGGCCGGACCTAGCCGCAATGCAACGGGCTGTCATGCTGAGCGCAGCAAAACATCTGCTGTGAAAATAGCGAAACGCTGTGTTGAAAATAAATGGGTTGCGATATTCTCCATAGGGGGCGCCACCCAACCGGTTGCTCTCCGTAGCCCAGGGCAGGGCTTGCCCTGCCCTGGGCGCGGCAAGCAGCGCCCCTACGCTATTTTCATGCCAAGTGGTGCGCCGCAGGCGCATGAGGTCTGCCCTGAAAATTCCGGTCAGGAGGACGGAAGGGCACGGCCAGCGTTTCCAAGAAAAACGGCCGTGCCGTAACACGCTCCCCATTCCCGCTGTTTCCCGCTGCGGCGACGGGCGGTCCGCCCG
>JBOGJX010000455.1:0-5706 GCA_050745285.1 Terriglobia bacterium | reverse complement strand
GGCACAAAATCCGTGCCGTGGCTACCTGGCTTGTGGCAAGGCTAAAGCGCTCCCTTCCGAACATGTTTTCCTCTGTATAACAATGCAAACATTCAAAGTCAAAGCCGGGGATTCCAGCTACGAAGTGATCATTGGAGAAGGCGCTTGGCGCGAGCTGCGGAACTTTCCGCGCGAGCGCTATACCTCCACCTTTATCATCACTGAAAGAGGACTATGGACCCGCTGGGGCAAGACGCTCCTCAAGGAAGGCGGCCTCCCGGGGGCGAAGACGCTTTTCGTCCCGGCGGGAGAAGCGTCAAAATCACTGCGTATGCTTGAGCGGCTGGCCGGTCAGTTGTTGAAGCTCGGCGCTGACCGGCGTTCTTTGCTGGTGCTCTTCGGCGGCGGTGTGATTGGCGACCTGGGCGGCTTTCTCGCGTCCGTTTATATGCGCGGCGTCGATTGCGTTCACGTGCCGACCACGGTCCTGGCTCAGGTGGATAGCTCGATCGGCGGCAAGACCGCCGTCAACCTGAAGGAAATGAAGAATCTGATTGGGACTTTTTATCCGCCCCGGCTGGTGGTGTCTGACTCGCGCGTGCTCAGTTCGCTCAGTTCGCGCAATTTCCGCTCCGGCTTGTACGAGGTGGTGAAACACGCGATGCTCGAGGGCACAGGATTCTTCGCGCAGCTCGAGAAATGCGCCGGGTCGCTTGGGCCGGAAAACGTTGCAGCGCTTGAGCCGATTTTGCCTCACGCTGCGAAGGTGAAAATCAACGTCGTGAACTATGATGAGCGCGAAGCCAACCTGCGTATGACGCTTAACTTAGGGCACACGTTTGGCCATGCCCTGGAAGAGGTGACGCACTACGAGCGGTTTGTGCATGGCGAGGCTGTGGCATGGGGCCTGCTGGCCATTTCGAGGCTCTCGCAGCGATTGGGCATGCTCAAAGCCGCTGAGGGCGAGCGTATGGAACGCCTGGTCTGGCGGCTTGGGCCGCTGCCTTCGATTCGTGACCTCTCTGCAGCGAAAATTCTGCGCCTGCTGCCGCAAGATAAGAAAGCCATTGCCGGCAAGGTTCAATGGGTTGTACCGGAAAAAATCGGCAAGGTCCGGGTGGTAACAGAGGTTACGCCGCAGGTTGCCGCCGCCGCTTTCAGGGACATTCAGAGAATGAATTGATACATTGAGCGATTGAATCATTGAGCCATTGAAACGCTTTCCTGAATGCCTCAATGATTCAATGAACCGATGATTCAATGAACAAACCCTCTGCATAATATGGATTTCCTATGGTGAGTCCCGTCAATTCGCCACTCGAAGGCAGCCCGCTCGGATCGCCGGCGGACGTTGCGTCAACTTCACGCTCCGTGCGGGAAATGTTTGAAGCGGTCGCGCCCCGCTACGACTTCCTGAACCACTTCCTCTCGGCGGGCATGGACATTGCCTGGCGGAGGGTGGCGGCCCATGCCCTGCGCGCGCCGCTTTCTCATCCGGATTCCGTTGCTCTCGATGTGTGCTGCGGGACAGGCGACCTGGGCTTTGCCCTTCGCCGCGTTTCTGCCGGCAAAGTCTTTGCCGCAGATTTCTGCCTGCCGATGCTACAGCTTGCGAGCTCGAAACGCCCTCATATTGCCCGGAGCGTTGCATTTCTGGGAGCGGACACGCTTTCGCTGCCGTTCCGTGACAATTCCGTGGACGTGATTGCCAGCGCATTTGGCTTCCGCAATCTGGCCAACTACGCGCTCGGGCTGAGGGAAATGCGCCGCGTGCTGAAGCCGGGCGGCACGCTCGCCATTTTAGAGTTTTCGCGCGTGCGCTGGCCCCTTTTTGGTCCGTTATTCCGGCTTTACTTTGCTCGCATTTTGCCGCGCCTCGGAAACTGGCTTTCCGGTGTCGCCGGTCCATATCAATATTTGCACGATTCGGCTTCGCGCTTTCCCAATCAGGAGGCGTTTGCCGCGTCCATGCGGAACGCGGGGTTTGGCAGCGTGCGCTACCGGAATTTGATGGGCGGGGTCGCCGCGCTGCATTTGGGGGAAAGAGAAGGCTACTGATCTCGTGTGTCGTGGGCCTTGCGGATCGCGGCTACGTCGGCAATGTCCTGTGGTCTTCCCGCTGCCAGCTTGGACGTAACCAGGTCCGCATGCGAAATGAAAAACGCTTTTAAGCCGCTTTGCGCGTCAATCACTGCCTCAACGCGCTTTTCCCACGCGCTATCAAAATCAACGCCGTCGATCTCGGGCAAAATGTCCACCGCAAGCGGCTCTCGACCGATCCGGAAAAACTTCTTTCGGTCGCGGAAATTTTCAGCGGTGATGCCGTCGAGCGGCGTGCCAAATTTGGAGAGCGCGGCGTAAACCGCCTTCGCGTTGCGCGTATCAGATTTAATGAGAAGGTCTATGTCCTTGGTCGCGCGGGGCTGTGCGTGGAATGACACCGCATACCCGCCCACGATCATGTATTTAACGCTGAGGGCGTTGAAGATGGACAAGAGTTCTTTGAAATCGTCGAACATCCGGGAGGGGTTCCTTCATCGCGTAGGTGGCAAGGGTAATTTCCACGACCGCGCTCATGCGTTCATGAGCGGGCCTCTTTCGCCAGTCCCGGTACTCATCAGCCTTCATCGCGTCGAGACTTGCAAAGGTGCGGATGGTCTTGTCCATATGTCACATTGTGAAACGGATACTTGAAACATTCAAGTCCTTGATTTCAGCCCCCAATCCGTCGCTAATGAGAGGACCTATGTGGAGGGGCAGCGGACGGGGTGCGCAAGTGGTGTAGATTCGATTGCCATGTGTGCGCCACCCTTACTCCCCTCGTGTTACGCAGAGTTTTGCCTTTAAAACTCTGCGGCTTGTCCTGCGCGCCGAATGCTTTCTGGGTGGCGCAGACATGCCATGGCTTGTCCTGCTTGAGATGCGCACCCGCAGCCATCAAAAAGGCCGCGGCGGCGACTCTGCCCGACCCCGCAAGACAAACGGGCCAAATTAGACGAAACAAGGCAGATAGCAAAAATGCCGCAGAGTTTCAAAAACAAAACTCAGCGCTACACCCACGTGAAAATTTCACACCAGGCGAATCCCGAGCCCCGGATGTTATAGCAATTCCGCCCAGCGCTCGAAGACATGCCTTCCGATCGTCTGAAGCTGCGGCAAATGCGTTTCGGCCTCGCGGATGATCTTGCCGCCTTCCAGACCCTCTGCCTGCAATTCGCCCGCAAAGGTCGCAGTCATGCCGCGAAGAATTTCCGGCGTAATCTCCATGTGAAATAGGAACCCATAGGCCTTGCTGCCGTAGCGGAAAGCCTGGCACGCGGTGAGGGCCGAAGATGCGAGGCGGGTGGAGTTTGCGGGCAGGTCAAAAATATCTCCGTGCCAATGATAGGCCATGAAAGAGCCATCCATGCCTCCTGTCAGCGGATCCTGCCGGGAGGATTCACTGTGCGTTACCGTATGCCAGCCGATTTCTTTCTGTGCCCCCTTCCTGACGCTTGCGCCAAGCGCTGCGGCGAGCAACTGGCTGCCCAGGCATACTCCCAAAATTGGCTTATCCTTGCTCAAGGTGTTTTCAATCAGACGCATTTCGCTGCGGATGAAAGGGTAGCGTTCGTATTCATAAACGCCCATTGGACCGCCCATGATGACCAGTCCCGCCGCCCCGCCCAGTTCCTCGGGCACGGCCTCGCCCTCAAACGTAAGCGCTGCTTTAAGGGAATATCCCTTCCGCTCGAGCGCGTGAGCAATCAGCCCCGGCTTTTCACATTTGGCGTGTTGCAATACGACGACATGTTTCATCGAATGCCCTTTGTGGTAGCGGCGGCTTTATGCCGCCAATGGCACTTAAACTTGTGGCGGCATACAATCGCCGCGACAGAACCTTAACCCCGGTTTTCGGGCAACTCGCCTCCGCCCCCCTTGCTTCCCGGCGCTGTCCGGTTCAAACTGGAGTTGAGGAAGTTCGTGGCAGCCTCTGCACATATCAGCCGCGGAGCGAGGGGTCTGAATGCGTTGGTCTTGGAAAATCGGGCGGCTGGCGGGAATCAACGTGTACATGCACGCCACGTTCCTGCTGCTAATCCTCTTTGTGCTCTTCGTCGACTTTTCGAACGGTCGGGATGTCTCCGCGGCCATGGTCGGGGTCGTTTTCGTTCTGATCATATTCGCCTGTGTCGTCGTGCACGAGCTTGGCCACGCGCTTACCGCCCGCCGGTATGGCGTCCAAACGCGCGACATCATTCTGCTTCCGATCGGCGGCGTGGCTCGCCTTGAGAGAATGCCCGAGAAGCCAAGTGAGGAGCTGGCGGTGGCCATCGCCGGCCCGCTGGTGAACGTGGCGATTGCCTTGGCGTTGCTCGCCGTTCTCCTCGCCATCGGGGTCCGGCCGCAGTGGAGCGATTTCCGCGGCGTGAGCAGCGGCTTCCTGGAAAACCTGATGATCGTCAACGTGTGGCTCGTGGGTTTTAACCTGCTTCCCGCCTTTCCCATGGACGGAGGCCGTGTGCTGCGCGCGCTCTTGGCTACGCGCATGGAGTACCCCCGCGCAACGAAGGTTGCCGCCCGGGTTGGCCAAGGCATGGCCGTAATTTTTGGAATTGTGGGGCTGTTTTCCGACCCCTTCCTGGTCTTCATCGCTATCTTCGTCTGGATGGGCGCGGACGCCGAATCCTCCTCCGCCATGATGGGGCGCTCATCAACTGGCGGAATCCCGGTAGAGCAAGTGATGCTGACCGATTTTCGCACTCTGGGCCCTGATGACACCCTCCAGGACGCTGTCGACCACGCGCTTGGTGGCTGGCAACAGGATTTCCCGGTGGTGTGGGGCGACCACGTTCTGGGGTTTTTAACTCACGAAGACCTCACGCGGACCCTCGCCCAGCAGGGGTCTGACGCGCGCGTGCGCGACGCCATGCGGCGGGAGTTTCGCATGGCAGACTCTCGTGACATGCTGGATCACGCTTTGGCCTTGCTCCAGGCGTCCCGTTACAAGTCCATTCCCGTGCAGCATGACGGCCGCTTGGTTGGCATTCTGAACGCCAACCGGGTAGGCCAGTACATGATGATCCAGTCCGCCCTGCGCCGCAAGAACCAGAATGGCAACGCAGGAGAGCCCGTCAGCCAGACCCGCAAGCCAGACTCCGACCCCGTCAAATCTTAGCCGTCGATCGCGTCGCTTTGCGATGTCCGCAAAGCGTGAAAATAACGCCGGATACGGCGTGGCTTTAGCCATGCCGTAATCACCGCTCCCACACCGCTGTTCCATCTCCCTTTGTGAGATGGGGAGAGCACGAAGTCGTGGGTGAGGGTGTTTCCGGCACGGTTGAAACCGTGCCCTTCCGCTTTTGCATGTCCAACACGCCCGCCACGAGAGAAAAATTATGGATCGCCGGAATTTTTTGAAGAATACCACGATGTTGGCCGGCGTCGTCGCCCCGCCGCGGCTGTTGAAGCCGTTCTCAGCACAGGGTAAGTGTTTGGAGAACCAAACGGGCGCCCCGAACGAAGGCGGGGGCGCGCGTGATCTTTCGAGTGCGGTGGTTGTCGTACCGCAAACGATGTCCAAGCGCGAGCGCAAAGTCGTTCAGGTTCTGGTGGAGGAAGTCGAAAGGCGGACGCGGATTCGTTTGCCGGTCCGCGAGACCTGGCCCGCATCATCGGCCGCAAAGATCGTGATCGGTACGCCGGATTCGCTTCGCAAGCTGGGCGGCCCATTGCCCGCGGATATTT
>JBOGJX010000454.1:0-4486 GCA_050745285.1 Terriglobia bacterium | reverse complement strand
GTCGCAACCTGCTCACGGCGAGAGACGAACGATTAACAAAAGGCCATCTGAAGCGCCTGATCCAGCCTTTCAGTCCGTTCCAGAAGAATGCGGCGGCCCAGATTCCGCACACTCTGCTTCGTGTGGTCTTCGCAAATATACTCCACGGGAGATTTACCATCGATTCGAGCCAGCATTAGCGCGCCTAGATGCCGCATCGTCATCCGCTCAAAGTTCTTGACCGCGGCGCGATCTGCCCGTGCTAGTACGGATTGCCAGAATGCACGCGCGGCTTGGGCGTATAGGCCGGCGAATCGCGGTTGGCGAAAGGCCTTCAGAAATAGATGATTCAACAGGAAGCCCGCATCAAAGGCCGGGTCTCCCCAGTGGACCACTTCGAAGTCAATCAAGCAAATGTGTCCGTCTTTGACGAGCATGTTCTTAGGGCTATAGTCGCCGTGCACGATGGCGGTGCGTATCTTTCCTGAATCGGCGATGAGCTGGCTGAAGGCTTCGCGCAAGTCCTCATGCCGCAAGGCCGTGGTGCAATAGTAAGGGTCAACCCTTAGTTGTTGGAAAACCGTTTGATCACTGAAGCGCTCCCGAAGTTGCGGCTGGAGTTCCGCGGCCGCCATGAGCTTGGCGAGAACGTCTCCTGCCCTCCGCGCAACGGCCAAGTCGACTTCACCCTTCATCAGCAGTTCTTTCCAGGTGCAGGAGCCGGCGGGCGCCGCGGTCATGACGTAGAGACAGGCTTCACGATCCACATGGATAATCTGCGGAAGCAACGAGGCGCCCAGGATGTTCTGCAGGCATTCGATAGCCTCCGCTTCCCGCAGAATCCGCTCGCGGTCTGAGAGCCATTTGTCTTTGACGCGGAGCTTGCCGAGCGATTGCTTCACCACCCAGCGCCGATCAGGATTCGAAGCGCGCTCGATCATCAGGACGACGTTCGAAACACCGCCTCCCAACTCCTGCGTGCGGATTTCCTCGCGCGCTTGGATCAATCCGCAGCCGAGCAGGTAAGCTCTTACGTTTTCCGGCTTCAAGGTGAAGGGGTTCGATGTCATAAACAAGCGGGTTGCGCAACGTTCTCTGTAGGGGCACGCCATGGCGTGCCCCTAGGAAAAAATCCTCAATTTATTGAGCGTCCCTTCAGGAATCCATCTCCCAGATCGCAGGCGTAGAGCAGGTGGAACAGCGTCATCGCTTGCTGTCGTGGGTAGGATAGGTTGTCATTCAGTATCCAGTAGTCGCCGGTTGAAAAGGCGAACCCGCCCTCCGGCTTCTGCCGCGCGAGCAGGCGGGTGTAGCACCTCTGGCTCGGCTCATTGTCCGGCCAAAGGCCACGCCGCCATGCTTCGTACAGAGCAGCGCCCAGGGCCGCCGTGTAGTAATCAACTTCCGGCCCGCCGACGCCCACCTCGCCGCAGTCGTTGGCGCAAGCCCCGCTCGCCTGCACGCCACCACGAATAAAGCGGGCAAGATTTGCCAGTGTGCTCCGGTTCCAGGTGCCGGGAGCAAGCCGCTCGGCCCACGCCATGTAGAGAAACTGGAAGGCGTTGTATTGGAAGCACAGATAATGGGGGCGCGCCTTTTCGTTTGGCCCTTCAACGATGTAAGGAATTTCCCCCGTAGGCAGTTGCACGGATTCGACAAAACGGACGAGACTTGGCACGTGGGCGAGGAAGCGGCGGTCGCCCGTGGCCTTTTGCATATGCAGAAAGAACCAGACGGCGATGACGGAGTTGTTGGGAACTTTACCTCGCGGCCGGTCGAAGTAATTGATGGCTTCAGCGCCGTCATGGATCTGGAATCCAATGTGGTCCGTGATGAAGTCTGAAGCGCGGACCGCGCCATCGAGGAATTCCGGGCGCGCCTCGCGCGCATGCGCAGAGAGCAGCGTGCATGCTCCCATCATGCTTTCGAGCGTGGCGATCAGGTGCTTGCGTTCCGGGAGCGGATACTTCCACGTGCCCTGGGATGTTTCCATTTGCAAAGTTGCTTCGGCGCACTGCAACGCATTCATCCGATAATGCTCGTCTCCCGTCGCATCGTGCAGCATCCAATTGGACAGCGCCCAATACCCTTGCGTCTGAGTAAACACGTAGTCGTCATGCCATGGAAGAAAATCCGAGGCGGACTTGAGGAATCTCCAGGCGCGCAGGTTGAGCCGCACGCCGGGATCCGGACCGTGCAGCAAGCCCTGGCTGAGGTGCCTGTGTTCGAGATACGATTGAAGCCTTCGCGCGGAGATGAGAAGTTGTTGAGACGTGGCCATCGGAAAAACCTTTTACCACAGAGACCACGGAGAGCACAGAGGAAGACTCGTCCGTTTTAATGCACTGTGCCTTTCCGGCATCGTGGGCGATGGAGCCTCAGTGTTCTCCGTGCTCTCTGTGGTGAAGATCCTGGATCGTTCCATTGACGAACCTGCGTATGCCTTCTTTCAGCAACGTCACATTGAAATTGATCAGCAGCCCAACCTTGCAGCCTGACAGTTTAAGGTAAGAAAGGATCTGCGCTTCATGAATGGGAGCAAGCCTATCAACCGATTTGACCTCAACGACTGCCGACCCTTCAACGAGAAGGTCGATTCGGTAACCGCATTCGAGCTTCACTCCCTCGTAAACTAGGGGCAGGGGCTTCTGTTGCTCCACTCTGAGACCCCTCTTATTGAGTTCAAACGCAAGGCACGCTTCGTAAGCGGATTCGAGCAAGCCGGGGCCCAGGGCGCGATGCACCTGGATAGCCGCTCCGATAATGCTTTCCGTAATGCGGTTCAGATGCTCCCGTTCGGTCATTCCCAGATCCTTTCACCACAGAGGACACAAAGAACACAGAGGAGAAAGATTACAAAGACCAAGACAAAGACAAAGATTTAAAGACCCATCCGATTTATTCCACTGTATGTTTCCTGCATTGTGGACGTTGGAGCCTCAGTGCTCTCCGTGCCCTCTGTGGTGGATTCTCTTAGTTTCTCGTGCTCAGCACCCGCGCGTAAACCTCCACAATCCGCCGGGCAATATTATCTATGGCAAGGCGCGCGATCGCATCGCGTCCGTGCGTGCGCTGGCCTCGTCGGCAGACCTCGACGATTTTGGCGGCGATCGAGGCAGGGTCGCGTGTGGCGAGGTAGCATCCCTCGGTCTCCCCCATTAACTCGGCCGTGTCTCCCACCCTGACGGAGACCACGGGCAGGTTGACGGCCATCGCTTCCTTCACGGCCACGGGCGAGCCTTCAATGAGGGAGGTCATCACCAGTACATCCGCTGCGTTCATGTACAGGGGAATCTCTGCGTGAGGTTTTCCCCTGACGCGGAGAATCTCGAGGCGGGGAACCGTGCGGCCCGCCAGCCGGACCGCTTCCTCGACAAGGTCGAAGCGTTTTCGCTCTTCCGCAGGGTTATACGGAAAGAGAACGTACTTTGTTCCTGAAGCCAGACCGAGCTTCGCGCGGGCCTTTTCTTGCTCCATCGGCTGGAAGAGGTTAAGGTCAATGCCGCAGGGAATAACCTCGGCGCGAGGCAGCCGGAGTTTCTCTTTCATCTCCCGGCTCTGCACAATCACGGCCGCGGCCGACCGAGCTAGCAGAAAACTCGATGCCTGAAAAAAGCGCCCCCTGAAGGTGATGCGCCCGCTCTTTGTCGGGCGGCCCAGAACATCATCACCGTGAAACGTAACCACTAGCGGAACGTGCGCTTGAAGACGGGCAATGCAACCGGAGAGTCCAAAATGCGCATGAATCAGGTCATAGCGGCCCTGGCGCAGAGCGCGATGGAGTTCGCGCGCGCCACGCGTATAATTCCATTTTGCCTCGCGGCCGTTGATGAACAGGAGGTCATACTCCACCCCGAACGGGCGCAGCGATTCGGCTTGCTCCTTGATGAAGCTGCCGTAACTCGGATCGGCGAAATAGGGCCACATGTTGGTGACCAGAAGAATCCTGTATTCTGACCTCATATCTCCCAAGACAAGCGCCGGAGCGCGCGCGGCAACGGTATTGTAGCACGCCCGGTTCCGACGATTGGTTCTCGGCAAATGGCGGTTCGAAATCAGGACGTTCGCTTGAGATAACCTTGAGGGTTGAAGGTCAAAAGGAAGGATTCGCGCCCGAGATCTATCGAAAAGCGCGAGTCTTCGCGCACGAACTGTTCAACGGCTTTCAGCGGGCCATTGACGTTTCCCAACCCATCTCCTGAGCGGAAGAGGTCGATGACGGTGTCCTCGACAATCAGATAGCTGCCGGGTGAAACGTAGCGGGAGTATGCGTGAAGATCCGCTAGCACATGTTCCCGCCTGTGGTCGCCATCGTGGATGACCAACCCATTCCGCCCGAGTGCAATGGACTGAACGGCGGCCAATGTCTGGGGAGCCGAACTGTCTCCGGTGATGAGTGAAATACGTGGATGCCGGACTTTAAATTTACTATGGTCGATGTCTACGGCGATGACATCACCGGACCCGATCAAATCTAGCATATTAGCCAGGTATAACGTGCTGCCGC
>JBOGJX010000453.1:0-6670 GCA_050745285.1 Terriglobia bacterium | reverse complement strand
GTGGTTTTCATGCATTGCGCGCTGCCGCCTGAGGCATTTTGGCTTATACGCGGGCAGCGCCGCCATTGATCTTCATGTCGGCGTCATGCCGGCGTCATGGCGAGCGATGGGAAAAGACCTCTGGGGCTCGCCCGGAGAACCCGGGCGGACCCCAGCGGTTGGAGAGGATGGGCGTCAGAAAATGAACTTCGCGCCAAGCTGAATCTCGCGCGGCAAGCGCGTTCCAGTCGCCCGGCCGAAGTCGCCATTTCCGAGGGTTGTGCTGAAGCGATTGAATTGGGTGGTGTTGAACGTGTTGTAGGTTTCAAAGCGAACCTGCAACGTGGCGCCTTCTTTATTTCCTGGGAAGGGAATGCCCGCGAAGTTTTTGAAGAGCGAGACATCCCAGTTGTTGATGCCTGCGCCGTAGACGCTGTTGCGGGCGCTGTCCCCAAATTGGCCGGCAGGAATCGGCCCAAAAGCCGCCGTATTGAACCATTCAGCTTGTGTTTTTGGACCGCTGTTGGCATTGCCGATGAGATCAGCTCGATAGCCGCCGCACCCGCAACGCGCAGGATCTCCTCCGTAACCGATCGTCAAGGGAAGGCCCGAATAAAAGGTCGTGATTCCGGAGAGCTGCCATCCACCCAGCAGGGCCCGTTTCACTCCCGCCGCATTGTTAAAGATGGGAAGGTTATAGACGTAGTTGATCACCAGCATATGCCGGACGTCGAATCCGCAGTTGCCATACTCCGCGGCGACGTTGTAGGCGTTGTTGATGTCACCCGCATTGTCATTGTCCTGGTAGTCCAGGCAATGGGAATAGGTGTAAGAGACACCGGAGGTCAAGCCATGCCAAGTCGAAAGGCGCAAACTGGCTTGCAGGGAGTTGTAGTTAGAGCTGACGGAGTTTTCATACCAGGTGAAGCCGGCGTATCCGGGGTAAATCCGCGCCAGATTGATATTGGTGCCACTGGGAACCGGAGCGGTGGGCTGGTTGATATTCCGGCTGAGCTGCTGGTGGGTGCTCTCCGAGCCGACGTACATCAAGGAGAACATTGCCGACGAATGGAACTGCCGCTGCACGCCGAAGCTCCATTGTTCGGAGTAGGGCTGCAGGTACGGTGGGTCATAGGACACGATGCTGCTGGGGATGATAGGTGATACTGCCCCACCCCCGCCCGGCGTGGTCAAGTTTGTATTGTAAACGAGCGGGCTGTTGGAGAATGGCGGGTTAGGCGCAACGTTGTAAATGTCGTTTCCCTGAATGTTCTCGAAAAACAACCCGTACCCTCCGCGGATCACCGTCTTGCCGCCCGCGTGCGGTTGCCAGGCGAATCCTAGGCGAGGCTCGAAGTTGTTCAAGTGGTTTTGGACAAGGATCTTGGGTATTCCGTCTTTGCCCTGGATTCCCATCCCATTCAGATACATTTCGGTGCCACTTATGTTTTGCAAGCCGGGCGAGGTTGAGGCAATGGTGCCGTCGGGATTGAGTTGCGCAGTTTGGGCCGGATTATAAAGCGAAGGCCGGAACACGGCGATGTTGCCGTGTTGTTCGTAGGCGTGGGGCATGTACTCCCAGCGAAGTCCATAGTTGATGGTGAGGCCGGTCCGGGCTTTCCATGTATCTCCAAACCAAGGCCCGAAGAAGGTATTCATATAGGTCGGCAGCGATTGGGTTTGCAGTTCGGTGTAGGTGTAAGCGTTGCCCAGCATAAAGTCCGCAAACGAGTTTCCTGTAGTCTTCAGCACCTGGTTGGGGTTGGCGGGATCAATATACTGGCCCCCCGTGCCGAGCGCGGCGGCCTGGGAATCGAACCGGAAGTTGCCCTGAGTGTTGCCGAACAACTGCTGTTGTTTAAAGTAGCGCATATATTCCGCGCCAAAATTGAAGGTGTGGTTGCCCCAAATCTTCGTGGCCGAATCGCGGAACTGCCAATTTTGATACACATTTGTCCAGGGCCAGGAAGCCAAGTCGAAGGCCGTGCCCAAAGGCGCCCCGAAGCTAAGGACCGGGATGCGGTTGTCGGCATTGCCGGGGAAAAGCTGGCCGATGGTGAGTCCCGAAGGCCGCGCAAAGTTTCCGATGGGAAGCAAAGTGAGAGGCTGGCGGCTGAAGCCGATCATGGCCTCGTTCAGCAGCGTCGGGCTGATGCTGCGCGTTAGCTTCAGCATGACGGCTTGCGGCTCGTTCAGGAAATCCGTGCCGATAGTGGGGTACGAATCACCGCTCCAAAGCGTGGGTCGGAAGCTCTGGTTGATGCCGTTGCGGATGTAGTGGGCCATCAGCGAAGTCTTGTCCGAGAATTGATGGTCAATGCGGACAATCTGTTCATTTACACTGATAGGCGCCGTTGCCGACCCGATAAAGTGGGTCCCCGAGTTGGCGATGGGAAAGATGAAGTTTGGTTTTGCCAGGATGGCTGCGTTCGCATTCAGCAGGCCCGCAATTGAGTTGTTAGGGAAGGGCGCATAGCAGGCGCCGCCCACTCCTGCCGGGCACGCCACCGGCTTGGTCTTATCCAGGATCACGGGGCTGTTTTGCGAAAAGTCTCCAGTCGTCCAGGCTGTCGTGGGTGAGTTCGGGGTGAAGGTTGTCCCCTGGAGAATCTTTCGCCAGTCCATCTCGAAAAAGAAGAAGGTCTTTTTAGCGCGGCCGGGAAGGGCAATAGGACCTCCCAAATTGAAGCCGAAATCGTTGAAGATGAGCGGTGTTTTTGGCGCATTGGTTACGCCCGGCCTAGAGTTGCTAAAGTAATCGCCGGCGTCCATAGCCGTGTTGCGATTGAATTCGAAAGCCTCGCCGTGATAGTTCGAGGTTCCGCTCTTCAGTTCCAGTTGGATGTGAGCTCCGGAGCCGAAGCCTACATCGGTTCCCGCATTGCTGCTGAGCACGTTAAATTCCTGGATGGCGTCCTGGTCTGGAATCACTTCCATGCACCCGCCGCAGCCGCGGTCATAATTTTGCTGGCCATCCACGGTGAACACATTATGGGCCTGCCGCTCGCCATTGGAATTGAGGCCCACGTTGGCGGTTACGCCGACAGGCACGTTCAAGGAGCCGACCAAGGATTGCCCGGACATTCCGGGAACCAGCGTTGCCAGTTGGACAAAGTTACGGCCATCGGTGTCAATTTCAGCAACGTGTGAGCCCGTGATCGTCTGGCTGAGAGCCCCTGTCTCGGTCTGAAGGTGGATCGTAGGAGCGGTCACCGTGACCTGTTGTGTGACGGCGCCCACTTGGAGGGTGAAGTTAACACGCACGCTGCTGCGAACGTTCAGCACGAGGTCAGAGTGCAACTGGGAGACGAAGCCGGTCTTTCCGGCGCGAATCGAGTAGGTGCCAACAGGAAGGTCCGGGACGGAATAATTCCCCGCGGAGTTGGTTGAGAGGGTCCTGGCGACGCTATTTCGAAGTTGATTTGTGACCGTGATCGTGACACCCGGCATCGCGGCGCCGGAAGCGTCCGTCACCGTACCCGCAATCGATCCCAGATCTTGCGCCTGAAGCCTGCAAGGGCCGACTACCAAAAAAATAACTGAAAACATCAGCAAGCACTCAACGGCCCAAATACCGCGTAATTTAAACCCAGATTCTCCTTGGTTCATGTGTCATACCTCCCTTCGGAATTCTTTGTTGAAATTTTGAGATGTTCGCGTCCACCCGAGGGGCAATGATTCGAGGATCAAACTATATCCTCTCCTTACCCCATATATGCAATCCCACCACGCCACTCAATCCCAGACTGGCTTGCACGAAGCAGGGCCGTCCATAACGATAAAAGTTAGATTGGGTCCCTTGCTGTCGCGGCGCCGGACGCCTGCCCCGATATAATCCGGAATCATCCAGGGCCAGCTTCTGTTTCAGCGTCGCCGATCTGACCCTGCCGCTATAACGATTAATCAATCTAATGCCGTCCGAACGCATTGTCAAGCCAGCAATTGTCGTAAATTTTGGCGCCCGTCCGGGCGCGGCTTCAGCCGTGCCAGAAGCTTGCGCCATGACTAAAGCCATGCCCTGACGGTTCTGCGCGGCCCAGCTCAGGAAATAGCAACGCTTAAGACCGTGTAGGATCGCGGCGGAAGTTCCATGGTCATGTGAGAACCGGCCGCCGGAGGTTCAAGCGGCTGCGGGATCACGTGCTTCGGCGCATCGAAGCTGTTCACGGCCTTCAGATCCGTCCCCGTCAGCACCTGGCATGAGATAACCCGGTTGGGCGTCACATGAGACCAGACCACATCCAGGTCGCGGGATTTCTCCAAATCGCGGTTCAAGATGAAGAGCGTTGCGGCCTTCTTCTCACTGTCCAGTGTCCCGGCCACGTCGAGATACGGCACGTCGCCCATGCCGGGCACTGAGTAAACAGGCGATTCAGGCGCCAAGTCCAGCGCCTTGCCACGAGCATATTGGAGCGCCCATGAATAGGGGTAATAGATGGTCTGGAGGTAAAGGCCGTCTTCATTCGTCATGATTGGAGCGATGACGTTGACGAGCTGGGCCAGGCAGGCCACGCGCACGCGGTCCGAACGCCGGATCAAGGTATTAATCAGGCCCCCCACGAGTAACGCATCCTCAAGGTTATAAACTTCCTCCAGGAGGTGCGGGGCCACCTGCCGCTTCCCGTCGGAGTACTTTGGTCCGCGGGCTCGGTACCAGACGTTCCACTCGTCAAAGGAGAGCGAAAGCGTTTTGCGAGACCGTTTGTGGCCGCGAACCATATCGCAAACCGCGATCATTTCCTCAATCTGGAGGTCCATGGAGAGGTTCATCGCCAGATACTTTGACGTGTTGCCGCCCGTCTCCTCTCCATTGCCGAAATAGCGGTGCAAGGAGATTCCGTCAATCAGGTCGTAACACTGTTCCAAGGTCTGGCGGTCCCACTCAAGGTAAGTGGGCAAGGTTGGGGTGCTCGAGCCGCAGGCGAACAGCGTCAAAGAAGGATCAACCATCCGCATCTGGTGTGCTGTGTCGCGCGCCTTGATGCCATACTCGGTGGCCGGCATATGGCCGATTTGCCAGGGGCCGTCCATCTCATTTCCGAGGCACCAATACTTCACATTGTGCGGTTTTTCGTACCCATGCGACCGTCGCAGCTCGCTCCACTTGGTGCCCTGATCGACGTTGCAATACTCAACCAATGCCGCGCTCATCTCCGGCGTTCCCGTCCCAAGATTGGTTCCGAAGAGAGGCTCCACCCCCGCCGCGCGGCACCAGGTGATGAACTCGTTTGTCCCAAACTGATTTGTGTCGATGGAATTCCACGCCTTGTCGAGCACGCGCGGGCGGTCTTTCTTGGGACCCACGCCGTCCAGCCAGTGGTAGCCGGAGACGAAATTGCCGCCGGGATACCGGATGATGGGCACGCCGAGCTTTTGGATGACCTCAAGCACATCCTTGCGAAACCCGTTGGGACCGGCAAACCTCGAATCCGGCTCGTAGATTCCGCCATAAACGGCGCGCCCGAGATGCTCAATAAATGAGCCAAAGAGGTTTCGATCGAGCGTTGATACAGTACGCTCCGAATCCACGCTGAGGCGTGGGCGCCCTGAAGGGCCCTGCGCCGCCATCGCGGTCCTCTCCAGCCACGCGGCTGCCGGCAAAGATGCGCCCGCCAGAAGAGTTCCGTTGAGAAATCGCCGCCTCGAAACGAAGTCCATCCTGATCACCTGGTCAGCAGCATTTTTGCCAATCGCCCACGCACGATGGTTAATCGTTATACTAGGGCGGGGATCGGCTTGTCAATAAAATAATATGTTTGGTAGTGGGTCAGTTTGAGGCGTAGCGGCGGGTTTACCCCGCCATTTTGTAGCGGCATAAAGCCGCCCCTACATCAAACCGACTCACTACATATGTTTATAATCGGCGCTGTCTCACCAGTTGAATAGTTGCAGTTGGCCGGGCGAACCGCAGTCCTGGGTTTTATCATCGAAGTCAGGAAAGGCCTGCAAAACGGGGTTCTTTTTCAAGATCGTCACGCTGAGAATTTGAAGAGTTTTGTGGAAGCTCAGGTCGATCCCCCAGTTGTTTCTTACCAGCTTTACCGCTGCAGGGAAGGGGTGGACGCGGGCAAATGCTGCTTGCGTGGCCGGGCGGCCTTGATGCCTGAAATGGGGAGTGTTGTTTGCCACTTCAGGAAACGAGACAGTCATTTTATGCGGTCGGGCGCAGGACCTGTGGACTTGCCGACGACGAGGTCAATCTTGATGGCATACTCTTTGCCCCCGCCGTTCGGCGAGCTAATGGAATCGTGCAAAGCATCGGCCGCAGTCCGGCCGAGAATGTCCGGATGCATATCCACGGTGGTGAGCCTGGGGACAAAATATGCGGCCAAATACGTGTTATCGAATCCGGCGACGGATATGTCACGCGGAACATTCAATCCACCTTCAGCGAACGCGTTGATCAGGCCTACTGCGGTGAGGTCGTTTACTGCCACCACAGCCGTCGGCCGGGAAGCCAACCCCAGGATAGACATGCCCGCCGCGTAGCCGCCGTCAAGCCGTTGGTTTCCTGTGAATACGGGCCCCGGCTCAAGGCCCAAAGATGCAATCGACTGCAGATACGCTTCGTGACGCGATAGAATGTTTTTTAACTTGCGTCGTCCTCCGGCATACGCAATGTGCCGGTGCCCCAGAGAATAGAGGTGTTCGATCAACTGCCGCATGCCGGAGACGTAGTTGACCTTTACGT
>JBOGJX010000452.1:0-4273 GCA_050745285.1 Terriglobia bacterium | reverse complement strand
ACGTTGGGTGCAGCAAGCAGCGCCCCTACGCCATTTTCATGCGCTTTCGTGGGCCGAAGGCCCTAAATGGCAGAGTTTTAAAAGCAAAACTCTGCGCTACAGCGACGCCCGCACAAGTTCAGGCGCCGAGCTTGGCGCGAACCATTTCGCTAAGGCGTTTTCCATCCATCGTTTTCCCCGCCAGCGCGATCATCGCCGCTTTCATAACTTTCCCCATATCCTTTGGTGTTGCGGCTCCAGTCTCCGCAAGGGCGGTGGCAACGGCCGCCTCCATTTCTGTTTCTGTGGCGGCGGCTGGGAGGTAACCTTCCACGATGCCCATCTCAGCCAATTCCTTGTCGGCCAAGTCGTCGCGTCCGGCTTGGCGGAAGACGCTCGCCGCATCGCGGCGCTGCTTCATCAAAGTGCGCAAAACGGCTCGCGCGTCTTCGTCAACCAAAGCCTTTCCGCTTTCGGACTGCTTCAACTGCAGCGCCGATTTCATCATGCGCAGGACGCTGAGCCGGAGCGGCTGCTGCTCCTTCATCGCCGCCGTGAGATCTTTGTCCACCCTTTCAACGAGAGTCATTCCGGTTCACTCCCATACTGAGATTTTGGAACTGCGGGGCTTCAGTAGCCACAGCACGATTTGCGTCCCGTGGGCCTTTCTTTTGCGACTATAACAGACTACGGCACAAACATCGTGCCATGGCTACGATTCTTACTTCATCAGCCGCAGCAGACCACCTTCGTCAACTATATTTACGCCGAGAGAGCGGGCTTTTTCGAGCTTCGACCCTGGCTCGGCGCCCGCCACCAGGTAATTCGTTTTCTTGGTCACGGAACCAGTAACCCTGCCGCCCACTTCTTCAATCATCTTTTTCGCGTCATCGCGCGAGTAATTCGGGAGGGTCCCGGTAAGGACGAACTGCATTCCGAGGAGCGGCTGCGGCCTGCGCGCTGGGGCCTTCTCTGCCTTGAATTGAAGGCCCGCTAGGCGGAGACTCTTGATCAGGGTACGATTACGCTCCTCAGCAAAAAAAACCACGATGCCCTCAGCGGTTTTGGGTCCTATCTCATCGACCTGCTCCAACTCCGCCTGGCTCGCCCGCGCCAGGTCATCGAGCGAGCCGAAATGCTGTGCGAGCAGTTGCGCTGTGCGCTCGCCCACAAACGGAATGCCAATGGCAAAAATCACCCGAGAGAGGGGCGATTCCCGGCTCTTATGAATCTCTGCGACCAGATTTGAAGCCGACTTTTTTCCCATGCGGTCGAGCGCAGCTAACTGATCCTGCGTAAGCGCATAGAGGGCGGCAGCATCTTTCACGAGGCCGCGCTCCACCAACTGATCCACCAAGGCCTCGCCGAGGCCGTCAATATTCATGGCCCGCCTCGCGGCAAAATGCAGGAGCGACTCCTTGAGCTGCGCCGGGCAAGCTGCGTTGACGCAGCGGAAGGCGACTTCGCCTTCGGCGCGCAGCACGCGCCCTCCACACACCGGACACTCGTGCGGCATATGAAACTCACGGCCATCTGGAGCGGACTTCACCACCTTCACAATCTGCGGGATCACTTCACCGGCTCGCTGAATCAGGACGGTGTCGCCGATCCTTACCCCAAGCCGGCCGACCTCATCCATATTATGAAGCGTCGAGTGGCTGACGGTAACGCCACCAACATCCACCGGCTCCAGATCCGCAACGGGCGTCAGGATGCCGGTGCGCCCGACCTGAGCACGAATGTCTCGGATGACCGTGGTCGCCTGCCGCGCCGGGTATTTATAGGCGATGGCCCATCGCGGTGACTTGGCGGTCTTTCCCAGCTCGCTCCATAACCGGGTGTCATTCACCTTCACGACGATGCCGTCGATCTCGTAACCAAGGCTTTCCCGCTTGCTTTCCCATTCCTCGATGTAGGCGAGCAGTTCGTCAAAGGAAGCGCAAAGCCTCCAGTGCGGGTTTACCTTGAACCCCATTTTTGCCAGCGCTTCGAGCGCCTTCGAGTGTGCGTTAAGCGGAACCTCACCACTGACCAGGAGATAGTAGTGAAACATGTCGAGCTGGCGCTGGGTCACAATCTTTGAATCGAGCAGGCGCATGGCGCCAGCAGCAGAATTGCGCGGGTTGGCAAACTTTGACTCGCCATTGGCCTCTCGCTGTGCATTCAGTCGTTCAAAAGCCTTGCGCGGCATGATGATCTCGCCGCGCACCTCAAATCTGTTCCCTATATCATGGAGGATCTTGGCGTCCACGCTCAACGGAACGGAGCGAATCGTTTTCACGTTTGCCGTGACATCCTCGCCTTTCGTGCCATCTCCCCGCGTCACGCCGCGAAGCAGTATTCCATTCTCATACGTCAGCGCCATGGATAGGCCGTCAAGCTTCAACTCCGCCACGTACTCAACATGGGACCGGCGGGAAAGCTCACGCACGCGGCGGTCAAACTCCCGCAATTCTCCGACCGAATACGTGTTGTCCAAACTGAGCATCGGGACCGTATGGCGCACTTTCGGAAACGCTTCGGCGGGTTCGCCACCCACGCGCTGCGTTGGTGAATCCGCCGCGATGAGCTCCGGATGCTCCCGCTCGAGGTCCTGGAGCTTCCGCATGATCTGGTCGAACTCATAATCGGAAATCTCCGGGTCATCGAGCACATAATAACGGTGCTCGTGGTATCGAATCTGATTCCGCAGCTTTTCAATTTCCTTCTCAGCGGGCGCCTCCAAGAGTCCCACACTCCTTTCAGGAAATAGAATTATGTCATAGTCCGCGCAAAGGGCGGCTGCGCCGCGAACGCAACTCCAGTCCTGCCGATGGAGGATTGAGTGCCAGATGGAAAGGGCCGGACGAGGATGTTAAAGGCAGAGTGCTGCAGTTTTGGTGCGGAAGGGGGGACTCGAACCCCCATGGTCTTGCGACCGTCAGCCCCTCAAGCTGGTGCGTCTGCCAATTTCGCCACTTCCGCAGGCAGAAAATAGATACGCCGGTGCGGGTCGCCGACGTTTCCATGGCTTCATATCGCTAAAAGACCGCCTTTACCGCTGAAACGGATTGGCGGGCGCGGCGGGGGTTGGCGCCGGGGTCGAAGGCGCACGCGCGGGCGACGCAGGCGCCGACTGCTTCGCTGAATTGCCCAGGACTGAATTGACTCGGCCCTTCGTGGCCCAAACGGAGAGCACCACGGAGGTAATAATGAACAGCGCGCCTAAGACCCAGGTCGCTTTGGCCAGCGTTGAAACGGTTCCGCGCGGGCCGAATGCTGCCTGGCTCACGCCGCCGAACGCCGCCGTAATATCTACGTTTTCTCCACCCTGGATGAGCACAACCAGAACAATCAGCAGGCAGATCAGAATGTGGAGACCTAAAACAAGGCCTTCCATAATACCTCTTTTACAGGGTCCATCCATTTACTCTTGCGGGTAGACCACTTTTAGCGGCGGCGAGACGCCGCCGCTACAGCCAGTAGCCCACAATGGCGGCAAACGAATCGACCTTCAGACTCGCGCCGCCCACCAGGGCGCCATCAATTTCTTCCTGCGCCATCAAGGCCTGAATGTTCTCCGGCTTGACGCTGCCGCCATAGAGAATCCTTACGGAATCTGCCGCGGGCTTTCCGAACTGCGTGGCGGCAAGATCGCGCAGGCAACGGTGACTTTGGGCCGCCATTTCAGGTGTGGATGTGCGCCCGGTCCCAATCGCCCAGACCGGCTCGTAAGCTATGATAATACGGGAAAAGTCCTGTGTGGTCAACCCGGCAAAGCCGCCTGTAAACTGCCGTTCGAGAACCGCTTGCGTGCGATCCATCTCGCGCTCTGCAAGCGTTTCACCGGCGCAGACAATAGGCGTGAGACCGGCAGCGAGCGCCGCCTTCAGCTTGTGGTTCACCCTTTCGTCGGTTTCGCCGTGAATTTGCCGCCGCTCGGAGTGGCCAATGATCACGTGCGTCGATCCCGCCTCCCGCAACATGGGCGCGGAAATGTCGCCCGTGAAGGCGCCTTCCATCTCCCAGGCAACGTCCTGTCCGGCTACTCGAATGTTGCTCCCCCTTGCGGCCTGGGCCACGGCGTGCAAAGCCGTGAACGGCGGGGCCACGACCATTTCGCAATGACTCACTCCCGCCACCTTGGGCTTCAAGGCCGCGATGAATTCGACCGCCTCGGCGATCGTCTTGTACATCTTCCAATTTCCGGCAATGACCGGACGGCGTGCAGCCTGCATGGTATACCCTCAGTTTATTAAGATTCGTGCGGCTCTGGATGGCATTTTGCTGGGCGAGGACTAGGTCGTAGGGGCGC
>JBOGJX010000451.1:0-2237 GCA_050745285.1 Terriglobia bacterium | reverse complement strand
CTGCTTTCCGCGCCCATTGACGTTGGGCGCGGCAAGCAGAGCCCCTACGCCAAAATCCCTTGAAGGATTGACGTGGTGGAGAACCCGTTCACTACCGGGACCGAGACAACCTGGCCGCCCGCGGCCTCCACCTCTTCACGACCCACAATCTGGTCCGGGCCCCAGTCGGCACCCTTGACCAATATTTGCGGCAGCATGCTCGCAATCGCCGCGCGGGGCGTGGGGCCGTCAAATACCGTGACCAAATCCACGGATTCAAGCGCTGCCAGGATTTCCGCGCGCTCGCCCTCCGGAAAAATGGGGCGTCCCCGGCCCTTCAGTTGCCGCACGCTCCGGTCGCTGTTGATCGCTACCAGGAGGCAGTCACCCAGTTTCCGCGCTTCAGCAAGGTAGCGTGTATGGCCGGGATGGAGCAGGTCGAAGCAGCCATTGGTGAAAACGACGCGACGGCCCTGCCCCTTCAACTCGAATACCCGGTCAATAGCTTTCTTCAGAGACAGGATTTTTAACATGCTCATGGTGCACCGTACAAGCGCCGCTCGACGCGCGCAATTTTATTGTAACACGCGCGACAGGCCGGAGATGTTATAGCGGGTGGCCGAAGTATGGTACTTTGGTAAATTCGTGCGAAGGCATGCGAAGCCGGGTGCGCGCGGAAGACAAGAGCCCTCACCCGGCCTTTGGCCACTCTCTCCCGGAGGGAGAGGGCTGGGTTCGCAGTTTGTTTGCCGTCCCTTGTGACTGCTTTTATGTTCTACTCGTGGACATTTGCGATTCTGTTGTTTGTTGCGGCCGTCGTGGCGGGATTCTTCGGCGCGCTGCTCGGCGTTGGAGGCGGAGTGTTCATTGTGCCGGTGATGGTATTGATGTTCCATCTTCCGGTGAAAATTGCCATCGCCGCCAGCCTCGTATCGGTGATTGCTACGTCCAACGCGGGGGGATCCTCCTACGTGGAGCAGCACATCACCAACCTGCGCCTGGGAATGTACCTGGAGATTGCTACCACCATCGGGGCGCTCTCCGGCAGCGTGCTCGCGCTCTATTTGAAAGACTGGCTCATGCTGCTGATCTTTGCCGTCATGTTGGGCGCCATGGGCTATGTCTCTTTCGCCACGCGCAATCTGGACGACCAACGAATCACGCGTGGGGACTTCGCGTTGGCGTGCCAGGACAGGCTTTCCGCCTACCTCGATCTTCGCGGCAGCTACCACGACGAAGCCGCGGCACGGCAGGTGGACTACGTGGTGAACGGCACCGCGCCAGGCACCAGCATCGCGTTCCTCGCTGGCATGGCGTCCGGGCTGCTCGGCGTGGGAGGAGGCGTGCTCAAGGTTTCGGCCATGAACCAATTCATGAACGTTCCCATGAAGGTTTCGGTCGGCACCAGCAAGCTTATGATCGGCGTCACGGCGGCTGTAGGTTCCATTCTCTTCTTTATGGCCGGACTGATCCACTTTTACGTGGTCGCGCCGATCGCGCTCGGAACCACCGTGGGGGCAACCGTGGGTACCTGGATCATGAACCGGCTGCATAGCGCCGCGCTGAAGTGGCTCTTTGCCGCGCTCATCATCTATCTCGCTTACGGAATGCTGGCGAAAGCCTTGATCCTTCGCTTCCACCTCCATCTGCCCATGCCGATGTGAGGGCCAGTGATGCCTCCTTGCGACGCCCGCAAAGCATGGAAATAGGGCGTAGGAGCGCTAATCGCTGAAGGAGTCTTTCGATCTGTCATTCTGAGCGCAGCGAAGAATGACAGAGGAAGGGCTCAGAATGACAATTAAAACGAGTTTTTTCGCAAGCGTTAAGTTTTTGAGGTCCGATGCATCCGAATGAACAACCGGTCCAACCGCGGGTGAGCAAAGCGGAACAGAAAAT
Organism: Terriglobia bacterium; assembly: GCA_050745285.1. Taxonomy (GTDB): domain Bacteria; phylum Acidobacteriota; class Terriglobia; order UBA7540; family UBA7540; genus RH2-MAG17b. Next base: position 362 of record JBOGJX010000451.1, on the reverse strand, counting down.
CTACGCCGACGTTTATGATGTCCTAACGGTAGGCATGGTCGTGAGTTCCATCCTCTATGCCATCGGCATGATCCTGGCGCTCCTTCACCCCCGCACCATTCCTCTCACGCGCGCCTTCATTCTTCGCGACTATAAGCTCAGCCAAGTATTGTACGGGTTAGCTCACTTCCGTCCAGGCGCGCTCATGTTCCTGGCCACGGTCATCTTGATCCTCACGCCCGTCTCCCGCGTCGTCATCTCCATTTATGCGTTTTACATCGAGCGCGACCGGAAGTACGTGGTAGTCACAGGGATCGTCCTTCTGGTGATAATCCTGACGGTTTTTCTCGGCCGGATGGGACTACAATAGGCGGGTGTAGCGC
>JBOGJX010000450.1:0-4196 GCA_050745285.1 Terriglobia bacterium | reverse complement strand
GCGATTGTGTTCCTCGCTCATGCCCGTATTTCCTGTCCAGCGCAAGCCCAGGTTTACGGTCAGATTGGGCTTCACTTTCCAGTCGTCTTGGACGAAGGCTTGCGGGCTCTTCATCCGCATGCCCGTCTTAAATTGATTTAGCGCGGACCAGTTCTCGACATTGCCCAGCAGGAAATCCGCGAAGCCTGATCCTGTGTTTCCAGTGTTCAGCGCTCCGTTCGCGACGCCTGCGGTGTATTGTCCGGTAAAAGCGTAGTTGCCGGCGCTATTGGCGCCCCAGGCAGTGGTGTTGCCTTGGCTTATCAGCACTTCGATGCCGAACTTCAGGATGTGCTTACCGTGGATCAGCGTGAGCACGTCCGAAGGGTCAAACGAGTTCTCGATGTAAACGGCGTCCGTGCCGGGTCCCAACGTGCTTACAGCGTCCGGGCCGCCGAACCCGCCCATCTGTGGGAATTGGTTGAAATGGGTACCTTGCAGGCCAAATGCCGTTTCAGGGTTCAACCCGATGGACTGGGAAAGGAAATAGTTCCCTTGCCGTGTATAACCAATTCGGAATTCGTTCAACGTCGTCGGGCTGAGCGTCCAGGTGTCGGTCACCTGGGTGTTGTAACCGGTCACCAAGCCGCTGCCGCAGCCCAGTGGGCAGGCGAACAGGCCGTTAGCGACCCCGGGGTTTTGCTTCTCGCTGATGGAGTACATGATACGATTCTTCGCATTCAGGTTGTAGTCCAAGCGCCCAAAATAGCGGGTAACGGGGGCGGGATTGGTATGCGAAAGGAAGAGGTTGCTGGTACATTCGTTCTGGTATGGCGCGGGCGCGCAAGTGCCCACGCCTCGTGGTGCCGTGGGCCAGCCATAGTTGGAGCTCATGATTTTTGACGATACGGGGTCGAAGCGCGTCGTCGGAATCATGTTGTTAGCAAACTGCGCCCGGCTTAACGTTGCGCCTTTGCCTGTCGTGGTGAGCGGGTCGTATATGGGGTACATGCCGGTGAAATCACCGTTCTCCTCGGCTACGGTAGGAACGGTAACGTAGCCGCTTGCCGCGCTGTTATCGGTGATCTGGTCGCGGTCGAAGTAGAAAAAGAGCTTGTTCTTGATAATCGGCCCTCCGACCGAGCCGCCCCACTCGTCGTACCGCAAATACGGTACTTGATGGGCGGTGTTAGGAATTTCCGGGCCGGTGGGGTCCAGGGGGTTTTTCTTCGTTACCGGCTGTTGGTTATTGAAGTAGCCTGCGGCGTTTAGGGCGTCGTTCTGTAAGTACTCGTAAGCGGACCCGTGCCAGCCGTTGGTTCCGCTCTTGCTGATCTGGTTGAATACGACGCCGCCCATGCCGTACTCAGCCGAAAATGAGGAGGTATTAACCTGAACTTCCGAGATGGTCTCGAAGATCTCATCATCGTTGTTGTAGCTCGCCGGCAGTATGGTGCTGGCGCCGTCCTGAAGGAAGTTGTCGAAATTCGGCAGATTGCCATTGATGGAAACCGCGTCGCCGGCATTCCACGCGCCCCCGCCCAGCGAGTTCCGCCCCTGCGTGGTGCCGCTGGCGCCGGGGAGATAGATGTTGAAATTAGCCCAGTCGTTGCCGGTGATCCCAGCGCCCAACTGGGGCAATTTATCCATGTCGCTGGCAACCATAATTGTACCCTGCTGGCCGGTTTCGGTCTGAAGGAGTGGCGCGCCGCCTGCGGTGACGGCCACCTTTTGCGTCACCTCGCCCACTTGGAGCACCGCGTTCTCCGTGATAATCGCCACGCGGAGTACGACAGGGCCGAGCGTCAATTGTTTGAAACCGGGCTTGGTAAAGGTAATGTTGTAATTTCCTGGAGGCGTCGAGACCGTATCGTAGAGTCCGGCGTCGTTGGTGATGAAAGTTTTTGTCACCCCCATATTAATGTTCGTTACCTTAACGGTCGCGCCGGGCACGACCGCGCCCGACGGATCGGTCACGGTGCCGCGGATATCGCCGGAGTTCGTGTTTTGCGCCAACGCAGCGGCGGCAAACATCAAAGTCCCGGAAATTAAACCCACCGAGATGATGCGAGATATTTTTTGCATTTCTCCTCCTCCTTAATTATGCGCGGTACCGTTACCCTCTCTATCAATACGATGCACAACGTCATATGTCAGCGGCGTTCAACTCTGTACGGGCGGCCTTTGGCCGCCATCATTTCGGCGCTCAGAGAGCGCGGTTACAGCAGATATCCACCGCTGACTTATGACGCTCCGTAGAGTCGCCTCATTTTTTCAACTGACTTGCAGGGTGGATGTTGCCGCTGAGACGGCTTATCGCCGCCAGCACTGCTGGCCGTTTAGGACCCTCGCACGACAACACGCTTGATCGTTGGCGACCCGCAATGAAGCTGAATTTGGCTGTCTCGCGCTTTCAGCCGTTCTATGTGCGTATGCGAGAATGCTCGAGGGGAAACGACCTCGTCAAGGCTAAAGGGGTTAGCGTCGGGATAATGATTCATAACCTACACACAGGTTACAAGGGTTAATGAGCGCCGTTTGCCGGGGGTTAACGCGGGGTATCTGTCGTTTGACGCCTATTTTAGGCTTTGATACACTTTCACTCGTTGATATGCCAGTTCAGCACCAAGCCGAAATCGAGAGGGCGGAACTCGATACAGTCCTCACCTCGGAGATTTTTGCCCGGTCGCCCAATTTGGCCAAGATTCTCCGCTATATCGGGATGAAGTACTTTGAGGGGCAGGAAGATGCCATCAAGGAGTACAACATTGGCGTCGAGGCGCTCGGACGCCCACCCGATTTCAATCCAAAAGAAGACTCCATCGTTCGCGTAGAGGCCCACCGGCTTCGCGAGAAACTCAAGCGGTACTACGAATCCGAGGGAAGAGAACACCCGGTTGTTGTTTCCCTGCAAATTGGCCATTACGTTCCACAGTTTCATCATCAGAGTGAAGCGGGCACGCCTTCTGCCAGCCGGTTACATTCTGGTGAGTCTCCGTGGCAAGAGGAAGATGGCGGCGCCCAGAACGATGCTTTCGCCGCGCCGCAGGTGACGACTCCCGCTCGAGCCAGCCCTATCGCCATCGCGCGCGCTGCGGCCGCTGGCAAGCCTCCGAGCCTCGCAAGCGCCATTCGACGGAGGTTGCCTCTCGTGCTGCTCGCGGTAGTGATCATTGCCGGCGCTGTTGCGGTAATCGTGGCAGCAAGAGCAAGGCTGGAGCATAAGCAGGCAGCCACCGCACCGATAACGCTTTCAAAGGCGTCTGCGCCGGCTGTGGCCGCCGTTTCCGCATCAGCCGCTGTCGGGGCCTCAGCGGGAAGCGTGGTGCGGATCATCGCCGGTTCTCAGAAGAACGATTACGTAGATCAGAGCGGCGAGAGTTGGGGACCGGATCGCGATTACACCGGCGGCCAACCTATTGTCGAGCCGAAGGTTTTTATTGCGCGCGCCGCAGACCCGGCCTTGTTTGGGACGGCCCGCGAAGGGCAGTTCTCTTACAATATCCCCTTAAAGCCCGGTAGTTACGAGCTTCGGCTGTATTTTGTGGAAACTGAATACGGACCGGCAGCGCCTCGGGGGGGAGGAGAATCCAGCCGTGTGTTCTCGGTGGACCTCAACGGGAAGCCTCTGCTGAGCGGCTTCGATATTTACAGCGATGCAGGCGGCACCGATATCGCGGATCAGCGCGCGTTCAAGGACGTTTCCCCTGCGGCCGATGGCGAGATCCATCTGAGCTTTATTGCGGGAATAGACTACCCGATCCTGAATGCCCTGCAGATTTCCCCTAGCCCGCCGGGGAAAATTCAACCGATTCGGATTGTTACCCAGACGCACGCCTATACCGACGCGGCCGGTCGTGTGTGGAGGCCCGACCGCTATTTCATGGGTGGACGCCTTTCAACTAGTGTTAACCAGGTTCAGAATAGCCCCGATTCCGCCCTTTATGCCGAGGAGCGATATGGCAATTTCAGTTATGCCATTCCTGTCCCCGAAGGGCGCTATTCCGTCAGCCTCTACTTCGCCGAGACGTACTTCGGCCCCGATGACCTGGGCGGGGATGGGGTGGGCAGGCGGGTCTTCGACGTGGATTGCAATGGAATTGCCCTGCTTCGGGATTTTGATATTTTCAAAGAGGCGGGCGGCGACAATCGCGCCGTGGTTCGAACGTTTCACGGCCTCCGCCCTAATGCCCAGGGAAAACTGCTGTTATCGTTCA
>JBOGJX010000449.1:0-9204 GCA_050745285.1 Terriglobia bacterium | reverse complement strand
GTGGCGCTCACGGCATGGCTAAAGCCATGCCTTTCCGCTGTATTTTCATGGCTTCGCGGGTGTCGCAAAGCGACATGAACGACTGCTTTGTCCTTAATCCAGCGTCTAAGAAGAGCGGATTCTTCGCTGCGCTCAGAATGACATGTTTTGGCAATCTTGCTAAAAAAAGAAAGCCTTCACGGCCTTATGTCTGTGGTGTTTTTGATGGACACGAATGACCGCGGGGTTAAAAAACAACTCCGCGCTGCACGCCTTGGTGTCGTGGCGATTACTTTTGGAGTTCATTCATGCAAAGCCGGTGGTCTGAAGCGAGCGCGGCAACGTTTGTGGAAGAGCACGCCCCACGCTGTGGAGGTGATCTCGCGCTGCGCGCGTATTCGGCGAGGCTGCTCGGCCAAGACGCCTCCTTGGTGCTTCACGGCGGCGGCAACACCTCGGTGAAAAGCCCCTTCACGAATGTTCTTGGCGAACAGCTTCCTGGGATTTTCGTCAAGGCTTCTGGCTTTGACATGGGTTCGATTGGCCCGGAGGGCCATCCCGGCCTTGACCTTGAGCGCCTGGGGAAGCTGCGCGCGCTGGATCATCTCACCGACGCCGCCATGGAGAACGAAGTACGGTGCTGCCTATTCAATCCCCGCGCGGCAACCCCTTCGATTGAGACGCTGGTTCACGCCTTCATCCCCAAAAAATTCATCGACCACACGCACGCGGACGCTGTCCTGACCCTGACGAACCAACGGGATGGGAGGCGGCTTCTTGAGGAAGCGCTGGGGGCCTCGGTTACCATTCTCGACTACGTAACGCCGGGATTCGATCTGGCCAAGGCGACGGCTGACGCCTACGAGTCCCACCCTGATTGCAAAGGAATGGTTTGGATGAATCATGGCATTGTGACGTGGGGCGAAACGGCTCGTGAATCTTACGAGACCATGATCGAGCTGGTTTCAAAGGCGGAGGACTACGCCGCGCGTCACGCCAGCCACCCGCTCACCGTGCGGGTCCCCACGAGCTTGCCCGTGGCGCAAGAACGATGGGGGCAGTTGGCGCCGGTGCTTCGCGGTTTGCTTGCGCAGCCTTCTGGAAACCCTGACCGCCCCTACCACCGGGTGATTCTCCAGCCTCTGATTAACCGCGAGTCCTTAGACTTTGTAGATTCGGGCCGGGGAAAAGAATTGGCGCTGACGCCGCCTTTGACCTCCGATCACTTGATTCGGACCAAGGCGGCCCCGCTTTGGATTGACGCTCCGGACTACGACAATCTCACGAAATTGCGTGAGCAGCTCGCGCAAGCGATTGCCGCCTATTCGGCTGAATATACCGCTTATTTGGCGCGGCATGCGCCGCGCATTCCGGAAGGAGTTCCTCCGTTTGATCCGGCCCCGCGCGTGATCCTGATGCCCGGCTTGGGAGCCATTTGCGCAGGCAAGGACGTTGAGGCCGCCGGCATCGCGCGTGACATTGCGGCGCATACGCTGCGCGTAAAGGCGTGGGTGGCGGCGATGGAAGGCGCATACGAAGGCTTGGCGGAAGCCGAGCTCTTTGAGATGGAATACCGCACGCTGCAGCACGCCAAGCTCGGCGTGAAGTCTGCACAACCGCTGGCTGGAGAGGTTGCGCTCGTGACCGGCGCGGCGGGAGCGATCGGCTCGGCGATTGCAGACGCTTTGCTCGAACAGGGCTGCCACGTTGCCGTAACTGACCTGGCAGGGGAGCACCTGGAGAGCCTGGCGCGCGACCTCAAGCGGTTATACGGGAACCGCGTGACCGGAGTTCCGCTGGACGTAACCAACGCTGCCTCCGTCAAGCACGGCTTTGATGCCGTGTGCCAGGCGTGGGGAGGCGTAGACCTCGTCATCGTGAATGCTGGCGCGGCCATGGTCAGCTCGCTCGAGGAGATGGCGCTCGATTCCTTCCAGAGGCTTGAACGGATCAATATCGAGGGATCGCTGCTGGTGCTCTCGGAATCGGCGCGGCGCTTCAGGCTGCAGGCGACCGGCGGCGACATCATCATGATTTCAACGAAGAACGTCTTCGCGCCTGGACCGCGCTTTGGCGCTTATAGCGTCACCAAGGCTGCGGCGCATCAACTGGCGCGCATCGCCAGCCTCGAAATGGCGGAACTGGGAGTGCGCGTAAACATGGTAGCTCCGGATGCCGTCTTTTCACACGGCGCCCGCAAGTCCGGGTTGTGGGCTGAGGTCGGCCCAGACCGGATGAAGGCGCGCGGACTCACGGAGGAGCAGCTTGAGGAATACTACCGCAATCGAAACCTGCTGAAAGCCACCGTCACGGCCCGCCATGTTGCACGGGCTGTCCTATTCTTCGCCGCGCGCGAAACGCCGACCACGGGAGCAACGCTCCCGGTGGATGGTGGCCTGCCGGACGCCACGCCGAGGTAGGGGCGGCGCTTGCCCCAGTGCTGTCCAAATTTGCTAAGTAGTCCCGGGCAAAGAGCGGCTGCGCCGCTTGCTGCGCCCGCCGTCTTTGGGCGCAGCAAGTAGCGCCCCTACCAAAACCTTTTCCGGCCGCAACTCCCGAAAGAGCGCCATGCCTTCTATGCCCTTTACTTGGCGTAGTATCCTGCGTTCACTTCGATGAAGCTCTTCCACTTTTCCGGAAGATCATCCAGTGGGAAAATGGCGGAAACTGGGCAAACGGGCACACAAGCGCCACAATCAATGCACTCGACCGGATCGATATACAACTGCGGCAGATCCGCAAATTTCTCCTCGTCTTTGCGCGGATGAATGCAATCCACGGGACAAACATCCACACAGGCAGTGTCCTTGGTTCCGATGCACGGTTCAGCGATAATATAAGCCATACAAGACAACTCTCCTTGAGCGTTATAGACCTTCACAGACGGACTTCGCGAGCGGCGACGCGTCCGGTTTCGCGCATAATACGTTAGTTTACATCAAGGCGAAAGCGTTTGTCAGTTTCTACGGGAGGGCGGGTAGTGATACAGTTTGATGTAGAGGCGGCTTTGCGCCGCCATTTGGCGAGATAAACGCGCCACTACACATGCCAAATTATACCGTTACCTGCGAGGGCGGCCGGGCGTTGGGGTTCCTGGCGCTAGAGGTGTATAATTCATCTCATTGCCTTTGGGGGCTTAACACGGACCGGGTAGCTCCAGGATGGATCATATGAAGGACACGCTAAATATCCGCCGGTATTGGGCGGCGCCGGTAGTCGCCTTGACCCTCGTCATCGGTATTTTTATCGGGGTCGTGCTCTCACGCGGGGGGCGCACCGCGCGCATTCTCCCGTTGGTTACAGAGGCCCGGCCGCTGGCCGAGCCATCCCCCGTAAGCCTTTCGAATTCGTTCGCGCGGATCGCCTCAAAGGTGACGCCTGCGGTCGTAAACATCAACACAGAATCCATCATCCGCTTCAGCGCCAAAGGGCCACAAGGCTCGGATGGAGGCCTGTTCAATCGTTTCTTCCGCATGGGTCCGGAGGGGATGCCGCACGAGATGCCGCCGCAGGAGAGTCTGGGATCCGGAGTGATCCTGGATAAGAGCGGCTTCATCCTCACCAATTATCACGTCATCATGCAGGACAATAACCGTCCAGTGGATACGATTCGCGTTCACCTGCGGGACGATGACGGCGCCGGGCGCGGCTATCAGGCCAGGGTGGTGGGTTATGACAAATGGACAGATCTCGCGGTTATAAAGATTGACGCCGGCAGGTCGCTTCCCGTCGCGGAGTTGGGAGACTCGGACGCGGCCCGAGTGGGAGATTGGGTGCTGGCCATCGGCAGCCCCTTCGGGTTGAACGCTACCGTGACCGCGGGCATTATCAGCGCCAAAGGGCGGGAGATTAACAGCGGTCTGGAGGACGAATTCAAGCGATTCCTGCAGACCGACGCGGTCATTAATCCCGGCAATAGCGGCGGCCCGCTGGTGAGCCTGGCGGGCCAAGTGATTGGCATTAACACAGAGATAGCCACGTCGCGCGGCGTTTACGACGGCGTGGGCTTTGCCATCCCGTCAAGAATCGTGCGGAAGGTTTACGACTCGATTGTCACAACCGGAGCGGTGCGCCGGGGAGCGATTGGGGTCACCTTCTCGAGCCTGCAAACAGCGGCCTTGCTGCACAGCTTTGGGGCCGATCATGGTGTGGTGGTTGAAAGCGTCGAAGCGGACGGCCCGGCGGCGCGCGCCGGCCTGGAACTCGGTGACGTGATTACGGCCATCAACTCGAGCCCGGTTCACAACGGTAATGAGCTGCTTGGTATTGTTTCGAACACGGCGCCTGGCCAGAAACTGCACGTCGATTTTCTGCGGAACGGGAAGACCCAGTCCTGCAGTTTGACGGTGGCGGATTGGAACAAGGTCGTAGGGATGGAGGCAAATGCAGCGCCCGCTCCATCCCCGTTTGCCGGCCGGCGTGAGCCGCAAAATGGCGGTCTCGGACTTTCTGTACAGAACCTCAGCCCCGAACAGGCGAAAACGATCGCCGCGCAATTACGCCTGTCAAATCCCGCGGGAGTGAGAATCGAAAATGTCGAGCCCGGCAGCTTTGCCGATGACCTTGGGCTTGAGAGGTTTGACGTGATACTGAGCATTGATCACCAGGTTGTACGCTCGATCGACGATTTCAACCGTTTGCAATCGCATTTGAAATCCGGCCAGGATGTTCTTTTCCTGGTCGCCCGGCGAAATGGCGCGGGTTATTCTACCTTCTTTTTTGCCGACCCGCTTCCTTAAGCTGAATTTACCGGGAGGTGCAGTCCATTGAATTTGAAACATCGAAGAATTGGCGGATGCCTTGCCGCGGTGGCGTTGTTTTTTAGCCTTTTTCCGGCAGGCGCCGCGGCGGCGAAAGCCAGGACGGCGCGAAAGACGCATTCGCCTAGGAGCCGGGTGGCCCACCGGAGATATATTTCCCGGCTCGCTCACATCTCCCGGCACGGGTTCCACCATACGTATTCCGGGAGCGCGTCTCGCCACGTTTCCCGCCGTCGGACCACTATCCGCAGCAAGGCGCGGCACGGCCGCTCTTCACGCCGCATTGTAGCCCATCGCTGGCATATGCCGGGTCTCGAAATCCCTCCGGCGCGCGCTCAGCAGATCCAGCAGGCCCTGATTCAGGACGGTGACCTCCACGGGCTGCCTACCGGCCGCTGGGATGGCCAGACCCGCGATGCTATGAGACTCTATCAGCACAAGAACGGCTTCCAGGCCACAGGCTTGCCAGACGCAAAATCACTTATGAAAATGGGCCTGGGACCGCATCCTTTGCCTGCCCAGCTTGACCCGCTCGCGCAGGCGGGCGCGGGCGTCTCACCCACAGGACCGGCTTCCGGCCAAAACGCATTGCCACCACAATAGACCAGAGCCTAATCCCGTGCCCGGCCTGAGAACAAAGGGAGACAGTCATTCCCGCGAAAGCGGGAATCCAATACGGGGCCCATTTGCCGTCGCGTGGCTTCCCTCTTGCGTGGGAATGACAGCGCTCAAGCATCAGAGCGCTCCTGGTAGCGGCTCTGCCGCGCCCCTAGTCCTATCCCCGGCTGGTTAGTTGCGCCCAAGTCCCCGCATCGACGGGAATTTCCGCTCCTGTGATGGCGCGCGAGTCGTCACACGCCAGGAACGCGACGACCCGCCCGATATCCTCGGGCTGAATCATCCAGGGCAGAGCCTGATCTCGATGCACAAAATTCCGCATCCACTCGGCGGCATCGGGAGCAATCTTCGCCAGGATTTCGTGGTTCTGCGGGCTATCGACCAGCCCTGGGCAGACTGTGTTGGCGCGAATTCCGTCCGGGCCGTACTCCACGGCCATGCCGCGCGTCAGACCGCAAACGCCCGCCTTCATCGCGGCGTAAAGGCCGAATCGCGGCAGCGTGGCGCGGCTATGGACACTCGCGATGTTGATGATGGAACCGCCCTTCTGGCGCTGCATGTGGGGTATCGCGTATTTTGAGCACAGCCACACGCCGCGCAAGTCAATGGACATCAGATGGTCAAATTCCTCCTCGCTAGCTTCGGCCGGCGGCCGGATCAGTCCAACGCCCGCGTTATTGACCAGCACATCCAGGCGCAGGTGATCACGAACAACGTGATCGATGACGTCCTTCACCCGGGTGGCCTGGCTCACATCGCACTCAACCGCCGAAGCCTCGCCGCCTTCGCTTCGGATTTTGTGGCTCACGCTTTCCGCCGCGCCGGCGTCGATCTCGGCGATCACCACATGCGCGCCCTCGCGGGCGAGTTCGATCGAGATGCCGTGCCCGATGCCCAGCCCACCGCCGCCCGTAACCATGGCGACTTTGCCGTTTAGTTTTCCCATAAAACACCTCCGTTGCAGGGGCGGGCCTTTTGGTCGCCCGGTCTCGTTGTATCGTGCCCGCCCCCCTATTTACATCATGCTGACCGGATCGACGTCAATCATGACCGCGCGCGGGGGAATCCGGCGCTGGCGGCATTCATCCACCAACTGGCGCAAGGCCTGATTCAGGTGCGAGCGCGAGTTCGCCTTGAGCAGAATCTGAATGCGATAGCGGCGTTCGATCCTGGCCAGTGGCGCGGGATTTGGCCCGAACATGCGGATCTGGGTCGGATCGGCCACACGCGCGAGGCACTCACCGAGCAGGCGGGCCACCTTGGCGGCCTGCTCCAGCTTTTCATCCTGCGCGATGATGTTGGCAAGCGCCGTCACGGGTGGGTAATGCATCAGGCGGCGGAAGCCCATCTCCTTGCTGAAAAATCCGGCGTAGTTCTGATCCGCGGCAAAGCGAATTGCATAATGACCCGGATAAAACGTTTGCACCAGGACGCGGCCCGGCGCGTCACCCCGTCCCGATCGCCCGGCCGCTTGCGTGAGAAGTTGGAAGGTGCGCTCCGCGGCGCGGAAATCCGGCAGGCGCAATCCCATGTCCGCAGAGACCACGCCCACCAGCGTGACGCCGGGGAAGTCATGGCCCTTGGCGATCAATTGCGTGCCCACCAGGATTTGGATGTGTCCAAGACGGAAGTCCGTAAGCACGCGCAGGTAATGCCCCGCGCGGCTGGCCACATCGCGGTCAAGCCTGGCCACGCGGGCTTGCGGGAACATCTCGCCGAGTTTATCCTCGATTTTCTCCGTTCCCTCTCCCACGTAGTGAAGGTACTCGCCGCCGCAGGCAGGGCAGCGCTCCGGAATCGGAGCGGTGTAGCCGCAGTAGTGGCAGATCAGGCGGTGTTCCCGTCGATGGTAGGTGAGCGAAATGGAGCAGTTCACGCAGGTGATCGCCTCGCCGCAACTGCGGCAGACCAGGAACCATGAGTAGCCGCGGTGGTTGAGCAGGATCATGGTCTGGTTTCCGCTGGCAAGTTGCGCTTCGATCTCATGCTGAAGCCGGCGGGAGATCAGGGCCTGCGTGCGTGTCTCGCGGAATTCCTCCCGCATGTCCACAATCTCCACGGCCGCGAGTGGGCGTCCCTGCACGCGCTGGGCAAGAGTCAGCAATTGATACTTTCCCTGCTGAGCGTTCCAGTAGGATTCAAGCGAGGGCGTGGCCGAGCCGAGCACCACCATGGCTCCTGAGAGCCGCGCGCGCACGATGGCCACGTCGCGCCCATGATAGCGCGGAGTTTCCTGCTGCTTGTAGCTCGCGTCGTGTTCTTCATCGACCACGACCAGTCCGGGATTTGATACCGGCGCAAACACCGCCGAGCGTGTGCCGAGCACGGCGCGAGCTTCTCCGCGCCAGACGCGCCACCACGCGGCCTGCCGCTCCGCATCACTCAGGCCGCTGTGGAGCAGGGCCACTTGATGGCCAAAGCGCTCGAGGAAGATCGATTGCGTCATCGGCGTAAGCGAGATTTCCGGGACCAACAAAAGGGCCGACCGGCCGCGCTCAAGGCAGCGCGCGATGAGCCGCAGATAAATTTCCGTCTTGCCGCTTCCCGTCACCCCGTGCAGCAGGAACACGCCAAACTCATCGCGCTCCGCTTTCTCCGCGAGGGTTTCGAGGGCGGTACCCTGGCCTATGGTCAGCGTCAGCGGGAGTGAGCCCTCCGGTGAGAGCATCGTGCCTTCGACCACGGATTCACCCGGAGGGACGGCGAAGCTAGCTGTTCTTGAGTCCGCGAGAGCAACCAATCCCTGCTGTTGCATCTTGCGCAGCATGGCGAGGCTCGAGCGGGTGGACCTCAGCAGGTCGCGGTGGTCGCCCCACGCGCCCCGCTCGCGCAAGGCTTCGATAATGCGCCGCGCCACGGGCGAAACGCGGCGTTCTTGGGCAGGAGGTTCTGTCTCTCCCGCGAGCGTCACCGCCAGCACCTTTCGACGGTCATGCTCCTCCTCCCTTACCTCGACCCAGCGCTTCTTGAGAACGTGCGTGAGGAGGACGGAGCCACCGGGTTGGCGGCGCGCGGTAGCAAAAGAGACGCCCGGGTGTGCGGCGAGGTAAGCAAGAAAAACGGCTTCTTTGCTGCCACGCGCCTCCGCGAGCAGGCTCGATGCGAGTTCCTCAAGATGCTGTTTGCCAGCTTCTGTCAGCGAAACCACCCGGACGTGATGAGTTTCCTGCCCCACCGGGAGCATGGCGCGGAAGGCCTCGCCTACCGGCGCATGGTAATACTCGGCGATCCACAGTCCCAGGGTGAGAAGCTCGGATGAAAGCAAGGGCTCCGCGTCAAGCACGCGAAGGATTTCTCGCGTCTTTGTGCCGGGCGCCGGTTGCAGCTCCGGCTCGATGACAATGCCGACGGCTTTGCGGGTGGCGAGCGGCACCAGTACGCGCTGGCCGGGCCATACCTCCAGCGGCGCCGGCACGCGGTAGGTGAGCGGATCAGGAATAGCCGCCATCACCGCGACCTTAACGAATTTGTCTTCTGGAGATGTTTTCTTGCGGGCCATTTTGATTTTTGCTGTTCCTTGTCGTTGGGCGCGGCAAGCAGCGCCCCTACGTTGAAGGTGGCCGAATTATTAGAAACGTTGATTCTAAAGGAGGAATAGGCTTCGTTCCGAAATTTTTCTGGTCCTTTAGCGCAGCGCGGCGGAGCCGCAAGCGAATTGTGCCTCCCGTGCTTCGCGCCGTCATTCCCGCGAAAGCGGGAATCCATCGCCATGGGGCCCCCGCTTTCGCGGGGGCGACGTATAGATGTGGTGTGGGCCCGAAAAGTTGCTAAAAAAAACAAGAAATTACGACCTGGCAATGCAGAGTTTTGCTTTTAAAACTCTGCGGCTTCTTGTGATGTCCAATGG
>JBOGJX010000448.1:0-17907 GCA_050745285.1 Terriglobia bacterium | reverse complement strand
GTTTGGAATAGCTTGAGATACGACCAGAGGATCATGACCGCCGCCAGTAAAACCCATGGCGTCCAGGCGGCTACGTCTTCGCGCCAAGTTAATTGTTGTACCGACGCTGGGGCGGACGAAGCGGCGCCCTTCGGAGGGTCTTCGTCCCGCGGCTTCCAAAAGCGCAGCAGAAGAACCAAAGCCACAATCGAAGCGAGGGAAGCAATGATGTCCGCCGCATAAGGTCCCCAAGTGTTTGATACGACGAATTGTGCCAAAGCAAAACTTCCGCCACCCACTGCTGCGGCAGGCCACGCCCCTTTCAGCCCCTTACGTCCCGCCACCACCCAGACCAGGTAGGCGGGAATCAGGAGAGATAAAAAAGGCAATTGCCGGCCCACCATCGCGGAGAGTTTCGCCAGCGGAAGTCCGGTGACTCCGGCCAGCGCAACGATGGGGATACCGAGCGCTCCAAACGCTACCGGGGCCGTGTTGGCAATCAGCGCCACGGTTACGGCGCGGCTTGCGGCGAACCCGAGGCCGACAAGCAGAAATGCCGTCACCGCCACCGGCGTTCCGAAACCTGCCGTGCCTTCCAGTAACGCGCCGAAGCAAAAGGCCACTAGAATTGCCTGAATGCGCAGATCGCCCGAAGCATGCTCGGCCATCCAGCAGCGCAGCAATTCAAACTTACCCGTATCCACTGCGAGGTTATAGAGCCAAAGCGCCGTCAGGACAATCCACATAATGGGCCAGAGGGCATAGACCGCGCCATAGACCGCGCTCATGGCCGCAAGCTTGAGTGGCATCCCCCAAACAGCCACCGCCAGCAGCAGGCTCGCAAGCAGTCCCCACGCGGCAGAGACATAGCTGGATTTGCGCAGTCCTCCCATCAACGCCAGGAGAAGCGCGAGCGGCGCGGCCGCCGCGAGGGCGGAGAGTGGCATGTAATGAAGAGGGTCAAGAGGTTGGGGCCAAGGATGCATTAATTTCTTACCAGAATCGGAAAAGCAAGATTGAACAACTCCCTCATCTTAGCAATCAGATGCGTCGCGGAGTTTATCCTGGACGAAGCTGAAGGGCTCAGCGTGACATGTCGGGGTTTTTCAGCAACTTGTTACGTTGTTGCGATAGGACTTGGCGGTTAAAGCGCCAAACACCGCCCGCGTGGTTTTCATGCAGTCGCGACGGACAAAATCCACTTCTCGTCAGCACCCACAGCGGCATGACTGTACACCGAAGGAAGAAAACAATCAAGGGCGCGCGTGGCTGCAATTATGGGTTAGCTTCGTCTGCGAGTGTGTCCTGGCCGCTGTGCCCTTAATGCAGGAGCGAAGCGGCTACCTGCTGAACCGAACCCGTCGGATGCTACCAAGCATGCGCCTGTCGATCCGCTTAAGTAGGCCGTGCTGGATGGCTTGTTTCGGATATGGCCAGTTTATCTCGATATTCATAGATCATTCCTATTGGAAGTAATACCAATCTTCGATCAAACATAGCATTTAGGCGGGGGCTGGAATTTCTCACGGTGTCATTCTGAGCGCAGCGAAGAATCTGCTTTTCTCGCGCCTTACAAGCAGATCCTTCGCTGCGCTCAGGATGACATCAGCTACAGCATCCCACTAAACGATCCCATGGTTGACGTCAAATTCGTATAAGGAGCAACATGGTAAAGTAATGCACCGGAAGGCAGTCATGCAGAAACAAGCGCGCATTAGGGCGAAGGGCCAGATTACCGTGCCACGAGACATCCGCCGCGTCTTGGGTGTGCGCCTTGGTGACAGTGTGCTCTTCGCTTGAACGATGTCCGCGGCCCTGAAAGCTCTTGTTTGCCATTCATCTACGCAAACTCTTCGTGGGAGGCTTCATCATGCATCGCCGTACTTTTCTGAAGAATGCTGCACTGCTGGCGGGCGCCGCTTCGTGGGTGCAAAGCGCGCCGGGCCTGGGCTCGTCCGCGCGGGCGCTCAACCGCTTTAAACTGGGAGCCATTAGCGACGGCTTTTCGCAGGATTTCGAGAAGGCGCTCCAAATCATGAAGGGTTACGGACTCTCATGGGTTGAGATCCGCGACGTCTGGGGGAAATACAATACTGAGGCAACCCCTGAAGAAATTGGCCGAGTGAAGCGCCTGCTCGGTCAGTACAGCTTCAAATGTTCGGTAGTGGATTCGGCCCTCTTCAAGTGCGTCCTGCCGGGAACGACGCCCATAAGCCATGAGGGCGGTTCGTATCCCTACTCGGGCCAGATGGACCTGCTCAAACGCGCTATAGACCGTGCCCATGCGTGGGGTACTGACAAGGTGCGAGGTTTCACGTTCTGGCGCGTGGCTAAGCCGGAGAAAATCTATCCGCGAATTTCCGAGGAACTCGCCAAGGCCTCAGCGGTGGCCAAGATCGGAGGTATCCGCCTGGTGATCGAAAACGAAGGCGCGTGCAACGGTGGGACCGGACACGAGATCGCCGCGATTCTCAAAATGACTCCCTCACCTAATCTTGGATACAACTGGGACGTGGGTAACGGTTACGAGCATGGCGAGGTGTCATACCCCGATGGTTACAACGCGCTCGACAAGAGCCGGATATGGCATATGCACCTCAAGGGGATACAGTGCAGCCCTGGTTTTAAGCACTGCCACGAAACCTTCGCCGATGAGGGCGAGATCAACCTCGTGGGCCAATTCCGGGCGCTTTTGCGCGACCACTACAACGAGACGATGTCGCTTGAATGCGAGTTCAGGGCTCCCGGAATGACTCATCAGCAGACCACCGAGCGCTCTATGCAGGGTTTGCTGCGTGTGGTCAACAAGGCGGTGGCGTAAACGAGAAGCCGGTCGTGGTGCAGTTTGGCAGGTGTGGCGGCAAGTTTTCTCGCCACACGGCGGCGTAAAGCCGCGTCTACATCAAACTGCACCCCGCCCACGAAACACCCTGTCTGCGCGGCGTTGAGACGTTGTGTTAGAATTAGGGGTAGGCGGTGACAGGGGCGGGAATTGCACGGCTGGAGAGGCGAGCCTTTCCACAGGCAACTTTATACCGGAAGATGACATCTTCCGATGGAGAGGGTTGCCTGTTCTTCGGGCTGCAATCGGGAAGGCGGACGCACCCATACCTCGGGAATTCATAAACTAATGCCACCCACCAAGCTTGAAAACGACGCAAACCGGGAGACCATCAGGGAGACATCCCTTGAGTCGGCGGGGCCGGTCTTCCATCAAGCATTTGTTGAAAACCCATTCGTTCTTACCTCGCTTTGGCGCATGTTTAAAGAGGCGCGGCGCGAGCCCAAGGTCAGCGTGCCCGCCCAGTATTACCACGGAGAATCGGATCTCCCCGTCTCCGACAGCAAGCCCTTGATTCGCAGCTTGCTTGATCAGATCAGGGGCCTGCGCGAAAAGCCCACGACGCCGTCAATCCTCATCACCTCGCAGCCCATCGCCGTCGAGGACATCTGGAAGGACTATAAACCGCAGAAGGCCTCATGGCTGAATTCTATTCTGGTTAATATCCTAATCGTTGCAGCCGTATTTTTGCCCTACATCATCATGGAGTGGCGGCATCCCGTAGTGAAGCAAGCGCAGGTCGTCCCGATCGATCTTTCTCCTTATCTCGCTCACCTACCCCCTGCGCCTAAGCGGGCGGGAGGCGGAGGCGGAGGCGGGGACCGAACGCCCACGCCGCCATCTAAAGGTGCGCCGCCCAAGTTCTCCATGACTCAGCTCGCGCCGCCCGTCACCAAAATCCTGATTCCGAAACCCAAGCTGCCAGTGGACCCCACGATCCTTGGGCCGCCCGATTTGAAGATCAAAATGGCTGACAATATGCTGGGGAATCCAACGTCCGTGCCCGGGCCTCCCTCGAACGGCCCAGGGGCCGGAGGCGGCATTGGCACAGGGCACGGAACCGGAATCGGGCCGGGAAGCGGCGGCGGCTTAGGACCGGGAAGCGGTGGCGGCTTGGGGGGCGGCGCCTTCAGCGTGGGCGGTGGCGTGAGCCAGCCAATCGCAATTTATTCGCCCGATCCTCCTTACACGGAGCAGGCGCGCGAGGCCAAGTTCCAGGGCGACGTAGTGCTCTCCGTGGTGGTTGAGCCGGATGGCTCCGTCACGGAAGTCCAGGTGATAAAACCCCTCGGTCTGGGTCTTGATGAAAGCGCCGTCAAAACCGTCCGCGGTTGGAAGTTCAAGCCCGGCATGCGGAATGGAGTTCCGGTGCCCGTACGCATGTTGATCGATGTTACCTTCCATCTTCTGTAGCATCTCGCCTGGCAAATCACTCGAATCCTAAGATTCGCGAAACTTGACGCGAATGGATCAAGTTGTAGTCATGCGTCTTGGGATCTGCCCTTGCTGCTTCGTAGGGGGCGCTGCTTGCCGCGCCCAAAGTCAGCGGGCGCGGCAAGCAGCGCCCCCTACGAAGCTGGTCCCGTTTTCGTTGAGACAGCTTTCTCAGACGCCGCCCAGGTTGACTAGATTTCTAGCCTACACTATGAGCGCATTTGCTGGCATTTTCGACCTGTGCTAGGATAGTTGGCGGTTGTTTAAGTCTTTCCCGCATGATTTCAGGACTTATCCGGGATGTTGACGCGCGCCGCGAAGCGTGAAGCGCCCCCGGCTCGTTGCGCGGTAAAGCGCGCCGAGGAGGTAGCGCCGGTAGCCATGGCACGGTTTGTGTGTCGTGGGTATTTGAACATCACGAGACGCTGGCCATTTTGGGTTTTGGAGGAATCGCTGATAACCCAGAATCCCAAGTCCGACATCCAAAATTAAAAGACCCACGGCACAGAATGCGTGCCGTGGCTACGCTCACGTGTGATGGCGGGCATGACGGATACTTTCTTGAACGGGACGGATGTTTCCATGACTCGAAAACGGGAAAGCCCCGCGCAGCAGCCCATTGAAATTACTCTGGCGCACAGCCCGGATTCTGACGACGCGTTCATGTTCTACGCGCTGGCAACCCGCAAGATTCCCACCGATTCGCTGCGATTTGCGCACACGCTCGAAGATATCCAGAGTCTTAATGTCAAGGCGCAGGAAGGCGTTTTTGATGTTACGGCCGTTTCGTTCCACGCCTATCCTTACATCGCGGACAAGTATATTCTGCTGCCAAGCGGCGCGAGCTTCGGCGACCGCTACGGCCCGATGATCGTGGCGCGAGGTTCGCTGGCCGCTTCTGACCTGAAGAAAAAACGCGTGGCCGTTCCGGGGAAGATGACAACGGCTTTCCTCACGCTCATGCTTTTTGAGCCGGACGCCGACCCGGTGGTGGTGCCGTTCGACCAGATTCTCAGCGCCGTCGCCAAGGGTGACGTTGACGCGGGCGTGGTGATTCACGAAGGCCAGCTTACCTACGGAATGGAAGGGCTGAGCAAGGTGGTTGATCTCGGCGAGTGGTGGCATCAGCAAACGGGGCTTCCGCTGCCGCTAGGTGGAAACGTCATCCGCCGCTCGCTCGGAAACGACATCATGCGGCGCGTCTCGCAGACGCTGCGCGCGAGCATCCAGTACGGCCTGGAACACCGCGAAGAGGCGCTTACCTACGCCATGCAGTTCGCGCGCGGCCTGGATCACTTCACGGCGGACAAGTTCGTCTCCATGTACGTCAACGATTGGACCGTGAATTACGGCGAGGAGGGCCGCCGCGCCGTACAGTTGCTTCTCGATCGCGGCTTCGAGGGCGGAGTGTTGCCGCAGAGGGTCCAAGCCGAGTTCGTGGAAGACAACGAAAGCGCAGTCCCGCGCACAACCGCAAGTCCCTGAGCGGTTCACTCGTGTTTTCCCCTCACCCGGCGCGATGGGAAGCACTGCTTCCCCGCCCCACCCTCTACCGAAGGGAGAGGGTTGACATTCGATGTAGATAAAGGGTACCAGCCTCTCCCCGGGGGAGAGGGTGGCCCAGCGGGCCGGGTGAGGGGTTACGACGAGCACAAAAAATACGTCATCGTAAATATGAACAACAGCACTGAGCCTGCGGCCTTTCGCTGGTCCGGACAAAAACACCGCAGAGTTTCAAAAGCAAAACTCTGCGCTACACCCGCTGAATTCATCCTGCGCCGAAGCTGAAAGCTCCATGCCCAACAACTGATGGCTTCTCCTTCCCAAACCGGAACCACCCGTTACACGGCTCCCCAGAAAAGAATGCTGCTTGCTCTCGCGAGCGCGGTGGGGCTGCGCATGCTGGGGCTTTTCCTGGTGTTGCCGGTCTTCACGCTTTACGGCCTGGAGTTCACCTCTTCGCGGCTGTTGGTTGGCGTGGCGTTTGGTTGTTACGGGGCGGCAGTGGCGCTGACGGCCTTACCCATGGGCCGCCTCTCCGATCACATCGGCCGCCGCAAGGTACTGCTGCTCGGCATGACCATTTTCGGCCTGGGGTCGGTCGTCTGCGCGATCCCCGGATGGTTTCCGCCTGCGATCCGGATTGACGTGCTGATCGCGGGCCGCTTCGTGCAAGGCCTCGGAACGATTACCGCGGCGGCGTTTGCCACGGTGGCCGACCATTTCCCCGCGGAACGCCGCTCGACGGCCATGGCCATCCTGGGTATCCCGATTGGCGCGGCGTTTGCTCTGGGGGTGATTGGCGGCCCTTTGATCGCGGGCTTCTTCAGGCTGGAGTCGATTTTCTGGGTGACCGCCGCGCTGGCCTTCGCCACCGTGGGCCTGCTCGCCACTTCCCTGCCCGATTCGCCCGCACGGGCCACCCCCGTGGCCTCCGTCTCCACCGCTCTTCGCAGCAAGCCGCTGATGGCGCTGGACGCGGGCGGCTTCCTGATGAACGTCTTCATGACCGCGTTCTGGTTTTACCTTCCGCTTATTCTCACGCGGAAGCACCACCTGAAGATGACGCGCTTTTATATCGTGCTGCTGCCCATGCTGCTCGTGAGTGGCATCACGATGTTCGGTTTTTCCCGCAGCGCGGACCGGGGCGTCGCCCGGCCCGCCGCGTCGCTGGCCTTCCTATTGATGGCGGCAAGCGGCGTGCTGCTTTTCCGGCCCCAGCTCGCCGGACTCGACCCGGCTCATCTTTGGGCGATCCTGGTGCCCGGCGCGCTTTTCTTCATCGGCTATACCGGCCTCGAGCCCATCCTTCCAAGCCTGGTTAGCAAACACGTGCATGAGAGCGCCTACGGCACGGCGCTCGGCTCGTTTCAGACGCTCCAATACCTGGGCAGCTTTGCCGGGGGCGCTCTCGCCGGGGCGTTTTCACGATACGCTTCCACGGTTCCACTGCTCTTCCTGCTTATCACAGGATTACTCGGGTTCATTCTGATGATCGTGGCGTCGAGGCGCTAGCCGGGTTTACCGCTTGAACCCCTCAGATGCCTGTGTTAGTCTTGCCGCAGGAAAACATCCAACAGGAGGTGACCTTCCCATGGGCAACTCAACCGGGACCATCCGGGATCATTTGGTGGTCAAAGATAAGGAATATCAGCGTTTACAAGAAGAGCACGCGCTCTACGACGCCCAGCTTGAAGAACTTGAGAGAAAAAAGTATTTGAGCGAGCAGGAGCAGATGGAGGAAATCCGGCTGAAGAAATTGAAATTGCGCGCCAAAGACCAGATGGAGGAAAGGGTCCATCGCGCGATGAGTGTTTAGCATGGCGCCGGAAACGCCTCTTTAGCTGTCATTTGAAATAAGGGTAGCCACGGCACGGATTTTGCGCCGTGGGCCGTTAAATAGGCAAAAACCCACGGCGCGCACAACGCGCCGTGGCTACTTCCTGGTAACAACGCGCTTCGGTGGCGTTTTAGCGGCCGGTTAAGAGCGCCGAGCACAGCGCGCGTCCCTAAGTCATCGTATCAGCTTCTTTGCGGAGGCGGGCGGAGGGTTCGCCTCCGCAACAGTCCTGTGCTGCCACCTTATCGTGCCGCCTTCCATTCTTCGTGAAATCTTATGGTTAAAGAGGGATACGCGTTCGGTTTGCCGTTGCTGTTGATCGCAGGAGCGCTCTTCGGACTGCGCATTTACATCCCCGCGGTTGTTTTTCTGATCGCGGCCGGGTTCGTGCTGAATTTCTTCCGCGACCCGGAGCGGAAGATCCCTGACGACCCGAGGGCACTGGTTTCCCCGGCAGACGGGCGCGTGGTGCAGATGGTTGAGGAGGAGCACAGCGGCCGCCTGATGGAGAGGGTGAGCATCTTCATGTCACCGCTCGACGTGCACGTGAACCGGGCGCCGATTGCCGGGGTGGTGATGAATGTGGCCTACAAACCAGGGTCGTTCAAAGTGGCCTCGCGCGCCGAAGCGTCGGTCGAAAATGAGCAGAACCTGTTTACCATTGAGGGTGAACAAGGCACGGTTTACGTCAAGCAAATTGCTGGCGCTTTGGCGCGCCGCATCGTATTCTGGAAGAAACCGGGGCAGCGTCTCGCGCGCGGAGACCGTGTCGGGCTGATCCGGTTCGGGTCGCGCGTGGACGTGATGGCGGAACCCGGCATCGAATGGAAGGTGAAGATCGGAGACTATGTTAGAGCGGGGAGCACCGTCCTTGGTGTCACCAAACCTACAAACTGAAGAGGTGTTAGCGAAGCCGACGCGTCGCGGTGTGTACATCTTGCCGAGCCTTTTCACGATCGGCACGCTGATCTGCGGGTACATCGCCATCCTTTCCACCTTGAAGGGCGCCGAGATGCTTGCGGCCGGCGTTGGAATGGGCGCGGCGCACCTGGCCTTTGACGATGCAGCCATCAAAATCGGTTGGGCCATTGTGTTCGACGCGTTGGACGGACGTATTGCCCGGCTGACCAACTCCACTTCGAATTTCGGCAAGGAATTCGACTCGCTCGCGGACGTGATCGCGTTTGGTATCGCGCCAGCGTTTCTGGCGTATGCGTGGGGGATTCAGGCGATTTCCGCGGCCTACAGGCCCGACCTGATCCATTATATCCAGAAGGCCGGGTGGCTGGTGGGCTTCGCTTTTCTGATTTGCGGCGCCGCGCGGCTCGCCCGGTTCAATATCGACCGCGGTGCAACCTTAGACAGACGATTTTTCATAGGCCTTCCCATTCCGGCGGGAGCGGGCGTGGTGGCGGCGATTGTCCACTTTGAAAAATACCCGCTTCAGAATTGGGGCGCTAGCATCATATGGCTGGTGATCGTGGCCGGAGCCGCTTATCTAATGGTCAGCCGGGTGCGGTATCTCAGTTTTAAGGCCATTGACTTACGCAAGAAGCACTCTTACCTTTTCATTATCCTCTTGGGCTTGGTCGTATGGGCGATCTGGGCCTACTCCGAGCCGGTGCTACTCGCTTTGGCATTGGTATACTTTTTTTCCGGCCCGGTGATGCGCCTGGTTTCACGATTCCGGTCTCACCCGCCCTCTCATCGGCAGGAGAGTGCGCAGAACCGGCAGGTTCACGTCACATGAAGGAAAACAGGGCTGCCAACCTCAAGGCGTTTGCCGTTATCCTCAGCCTTGTCCTCCTGCTCCCTGCCTGCGGCTATCGCGTGGGTGGCCAAGCCGCGCTGATCCCGCCGGACGTCAAAACCATTGCCATTCCAATTTTCAAGAACGAGACGCCGCAGTTCAAGATCGAGCAGCAGATGACCGCCGCCGTCACTCAGGAATTTATTGAGCGCACGCGATACCGGGTGACGCAGAATCCGGCGGGGGCGGACGCCGTGCTCAGGGGAACAGTGATAGATATTCGCCAGGGAGTGGTCACGTTTAACCCGAAGACGGGCAGCGCCACCACGCTGCAGATTGCTGTGGCCGCCGCCGTCCGGATCAAGGACCTGCATAGCAAAAAAATCATTTTTTCCAACCCCCGCTATGTTTTTCGCGGTCAATACCAAGTGAGCCCCACGGCCTCAACCTTGATCGAAGAAGACCCGGCGGCGATCAACCGCCTGTCGCAGGATTTCGCGCGCGCGCTAGTCACGGATGTACTGGAGAGTTTTTAGCAGTCGTTCATGTCGCTTTGCCACACCCGCAAAGCATGAAAGGGTATCCGGAAGGGCATGGCTTTAGCCATGCCGCCAGGAAGCCGCCATTTACACTCTTCCGCTGCGGCGGCGGGCGGCTCACTCATCGCCGCAGCGGGAGATAACGAAAATGGGAAGCGCCTTGCGGCACGGTTAAAACCGTGCCCTTCCGTCCTCCCAATCCAATTCTCACGGCACGGGTAGAGAGAAACAGGCATTGCCCCGGCGCTGGCGCGGCACGGACTGCTTGCCGTGCGATATGGACCTGTTAAATGCCCACGGCACGCAAATCGTGCCGTGGCTACCACTATTTCCTTTTTCGCCCCGCGCCTCGGTAAACGCCGGGGCCGATTGATTCATCTAAGCAACTGAGGGCCCTGAAGAGATAAGGGTTATTGACCTGCCGTCAAGTGTGGTATTCGTGACGTTGGGAGGTCCCGGAGAGAGCGCATGAATACTCCCAGAAGTTCGCACGCTTTGCACCAATGTTTCGGGTTGGTTTTGGTTGGAGTTGCCAGCCTGTTCTGGTTTACCTGCGGAGCCGTGAGCCAGCAGAGCCATGACGATGCGCACGCCCAGCCTGCTGCCTCATCACCCCATTCGACGGTGGATGTCTCGAACGAGGGCAAGAGCGAAGCGAGCGGCGCCCCTACAAAAACCTCGTCCTCGCAATCTACAGCCGCCATGCTGAAGCGCTTGGCGACCATTCACGTTCAGTCCACACTGGTTGAGGCGCCGGTCACGGTGATAGACGCCAGCGGCAACTACGTGCAAACCCTGAGCGCCTCCGACTTCGAGATTCTGGATAATGGCGTGCCACAGCACATCACCCGCTTTGGTCTCGCCATGCAGCCGGTAGCCCTGGTCATTCTGGTCCAGACCAATCAGGCCGTCGGGCCTCTTCTTCAGGAGGTGCGCCCGTTGGGGTCCGTCTTTTCAGGCCTCCTTCTCGGAGCAAAGGGGCAGACGGCGGTGCTCTGCTTTGACAGCAAGGTGCGCGTGGCGCAGAACTTCACGAGCAATCCCGATACCCTGGATCAAACCCTTCAGCACCTCACGGTTGAAGGCTCTGGCACGCGGCTGAACGACGGGCTGGCCCGCGCCATCATTATGCTTTCCAACCAACCTGCGGCCGAGCGGCGGGTGATAATTGTCATT
This sequence comes from Terriglobia bacterium, assembly GCA_050745285.1. Classification (GTDB taxonomy): domain Bacteria; phylum Acidobacteriota; class Terriglobia; order UBA7540; family UBA7540; genus RH2-MAG17b. The sequence continues at coordinate 6,847 of JBOGJX010000448.1, read as the reverse complement.
TCCGAGGGGTTCGACCGCGGCAGCGAGACCAACCAGGAAGAAATCGTCCGCGCCGCAACCGGGGCAGGAATTGCCATCTATGGGCTGCGATTTGAGCCCTTGAATGCGTTGTTGAGGAATGAGCAGGAGCCGCAACCGCCCAGCCCCGCAGACATCAACATGGCAAGGCCTGGCCTGCCCGGACAGCCTCATACGCCGGATTCCACCCGGGAGTACTCAGACCCGCCGGGGTTTGATGTATTGCCTTTGCTGTCAGGCGCCATAGATGCTCTTCGCTCGGCGCGCTTGAAGGACTTGGTGGATGTCTATGCAAGGTACACGGGAGGCGTTGCCTACGGGCAGTGGAAGAAAAATGCGCTGCAGAACCGCCTGCAGAGAATCGCGCTGGACATCAACAGCCAGTATATGCTTGCCTACGTTCCCAGCACGCTCAACGATCAGGGATTCCACCGGCTCGAAGTCTCAGTTCATGAGCCCAGGCTGAAAGTGCGCGCGCGCGCCGGGTATTTCTATAAGCCTACGACTAAGAAATGAATACCAAGGATAGAACATGAGGAAGGCGGTCTATGACCGCTGTTGCAAACCCGTGCTGCTCCGAAAATCCTGGTCAAGAGGGAGGAAGGGCACGGTTTTAACCGTGCCGGAGATACCCTCACCCACGCTTCGCGGTCCCGTCTTTTTCTTCTGGCCCAATGGGAGAGGGTACGGGGGTGAGGGGGGCGCCTCTTATGGCATGGCTGAAGCCATGCCCTTCCGGCCGTATTTTCATGCTTTGCGGGTGTCGCCAAGCGACATGACCGGCAACTAATCGAAGCCGCGATAATCCCAAACCTCAATCCGCTTGCCGGCGTTCAGCTCAATTTCGGCAAGGTACGGCCTCATATTATCCGGCAACACGCGGAGAACCAGCGCCTGCGTCGTGTCCCCTTCCTTATAAAGCACCGTAAAAAGCAGATTTTTCTTTGAAGCCGACTCATAAGGCCGCACCTTCCAACGCAGCTTCATCCGGCGAACCTTCTGGCTGAGCTTGGGGCGATACTGCATCAGCGTGATGGAGCTGTAGGGAATCGTGACGGAGCCCTGCGGGCATTCGAACGTCATGGAGGCGTTCGAGATGCCAAGGGTTCCGCTACAACCGCTGCGGAGGGTCGCGGTGCCGCCCGCATAAAAGAAGTCCGGCATTGCGGTATTGCTGCCAGGTCCGAGCACGGGTGTGACGGCAAGGGCGAGAAGCACCAGCAGCCATCGGCTGAAGTTCGGTCTGCTCATTTCATTCCTTTCATTCCTTCCCGAGGGGATGGCCGATGCGGCGCTCCCCCCTTAATTGGACGCGCGCTGGCCGCCGCGACAAACTCGCAGCGGGCGTTTCAAGGTCCTGGCCTAACGCGCGGCCGCGCGGCTGGGGCCTAGCGCTGTGCCAGCCGTGTGTTGCCGGGCGTCTTCCACTGCGACACCCACGTCCATATACCAGGGAACGCTGAGGGTACCCCAGTGGGCGGGCTTGAATTTCCAGAGCGAGACGACCCGCTCCGCCGCCTCAAATTGCGTCGCGGTCCCCGAAAGCTGCGTGGAGTCTACCACACGGCCCTTCGCATTGACCAGTACGCGTATGCGCACTGTATCCTTGCCATCACTAGCATCCTTCACGCCTGCCGGAGGCTGGGGCGGACGCACCCAGCGCGCTAGAAACTTTTCCGGCTGGGGCGGGAGTTGCTTAAAATCCCGGCTGAGCAGGGCAAAATTGACGTTCACCATGGTCTGAAATTCGGCCGGCCCGGCCCGGGTGACAAATGGATGATATATCCACTTCTTAATGGCCTGAAGCGCGGCCACGGCGAGAAATGGGTGGCCGCGCACCACGTGGACCTCTTCAACCCGCCCAGCGCAATCTACCGTAAGCAGCAGGGAAACGTCGCCGTGAATGTAATTGATGCGTGCGAGCGGAGGATAAGACGGCCGCGCCTGACTCAAGAGCAAGCGGGTTGCGGTGCGCCGGTCCACCTGAAACGGCTTGACTCCAGGTCCCGCCGGGCAGGCAGGCGTCACACTCCAAGCCGCCGTTGAGCACAGCAGGACGATTAAAACCAGTGCGGGTCCGAGTGCGTGACCGTAGCTCCGCATGCTAGCCACCGGATTCGAAGATGACCTGCGCTACCACGTAGTGGTCCGCGTGTGAAAGCGACAGCGCCATGCGCCCAACGCCAAGCTCGCGCGCAAGCTGCGCCGCCTTCCCGCGCAGCACAAGCTCGGGCTTACCGCCTGGCAAGTGCGTTACCTCAACATCGACCCACCGGATTCCGGCACGCCATCCGGTCCCGAGCGCCTTAAATGCGGCCTCTTTCGCCGCAAACCGCGCCGCGTAACGCTCGGCCTTGTTCTTGAACCGCTCGCAATAGGCGACCTCGCCGGGCGTGTAAATCCGGTCGCGGAACCTGTCACCATAACGCTCGATGCTCTCTTGGATCCGCCGGGTCTCCGCAAGATCGACGCCGGTTCCAATAATCATTCGCACGTTCCTTTACCGCGCCGCGTTTACTACATCATAGCACGATGGATAAAAAAACTCTTTTTGGCAAAGGGAAGCGGTCGGCTTGATGTAGGGGCGGCTTTATGCCGCCACAAAATGGCGGGGTAAACCCGCCGCTACGCCTCAAACCGACCCACTATCGGGCGAAGCGGCAAGCCTCGTCACGGATATTCCGCCGGGGCGTTATGCGTCGAACGCCGGCAGGAGAGGAAGTTTGAACTCCCTGACCGGGCGGAACGTATTGCGATGCTCAGGGCAGGGGCCGAACTGATTGAGACTCTTCAAATGGTCCGGGGTGCCATAGCCTTTATTGCGGGCCAGATTGTACTGCGGGTAGAGGTGGTCGAGCTCACCCATGTGGCCGTCGCGCGCGACTTTTGCCAGGATGGACGCGGCGGCAATCGAAACTGATCGCGCGTCCCCGTGAATGAGGGAACGGAACGGAGCAAGCGCTTCGGGCGCGTTCGGATCGCTCCACAGGCGCATGGCATCGGTCAGGATGAATTGGGGTGCGGGATTGAGCGCCGCAAGCGCGCGGATCATGGCGGCGCGTGATGCTTGGTAGACGTTCAAATCGTCCACCTCTTTCGCGCTGACGAACACCACCTGAAAGGCGAAAGCGGTCGCAGATATTTCCGCCGCGAGTCGCTCACGGCACGGTGCGGTGAGTTTTTTGGAATCGTTGAGCCCTGGGATGGGCTTGGCCGGGTTGAGGATCACGGCCGCCGCAACAACAGGACCTATCAGGGCGCCGCGTCCGGCTTCGTCACAGCCGGCAACGCGCGAAAACCCCCGGTCGTAAGCCTGCCGTTCAAGCCGCCAAGTGCATTCGAGTTCCTTCGGTTCTCGCGCGCGCGGCATATTGAAAAACAGTGACAAGAGACAAGCGATGAGAGACGAGCCAGCTCTCAGCCATCAGCGTTCAGCAAAGAGCTATGGACAGACAAGAGTGGTGGCAAGGGCCGCTTGCGGATGACCTTATTCTTGTCTCTTGTTACTTGTTACTTGTCTCCCGTGTCTTCTTTTCCTGATCCCTCCGCAATTCCCGGATGCGGGCGGCGCGGCCTTTCAGGTTGCGCAGATAATAAAGTTTGGCGCGCCGGACGCGGCCCGTGCGCGTGACCTCAATCTTGTCAATGATGGGCGAATGCAAAGGGAAAATGCGCTCGACACCCTGGCCAAAAGAAATCTTGCGGACGGTGAACGTGGCGTTGATTCCGCCCTTGCGGATACGGATTACCGCGCCTTCAAACGCCTGAATGCGCTCCTTGTCCCCTTCCTTGATTTTCACATGCACTCGCACGGTGTCACCGGCGCGAAACGCGGGCATGTCCTTGCGCATCTGTTCCTGCTCAATTTTCTCAATCAGCGACATGGTCATAATCCTTTCTAAACTCTCAAAAAAAGCTTACCCGCGCAGAACGGATGCTAGCCACGGCACAAGGTTTGTGCCGTGGGTTTTGTCAATGCAAAGGCCCGCGGCGCAACGCTTGCGCTGTCGCTCCCCTACTCCCGATTCCCTGTCCCCGAATCTTTGGCCGTTCCCCCAATCAAGTCCGGCCGCATCCGGCTGGTCTTCAAGAGCGCCTGGTGGCGCCGCCATCCCGCAATCTCCTCATGGTTGCCGGAAAGAAGTACTTCGGGAACCTTGAGGCCGCGAAAGTCCGCCGGGCGCGTGTAATGCGGAAAATCCAGCAGGGCCGATCGGCCATCACTGTCCGATGGCGCGAAGGACTCAGACTGAATGGACTCCTCGTTCCCCAGCACACCCGGCAGCAACCGCGTGACCGATTCGATGAGGACCGCCGCCGGCAACTCCCCGCCGCTCAGAACGTAGTCGCCAATGGAAATCTCATCCGTCGCAAGGTGCGTGGCCACCCGCTCATCCACGCCCTCATAACGGCCCGAGATCAGCACGATCTGCGCTTCGCGGCAGAGATCCCCGGCCACTCGCTGGCTGAGCACGCGTCCTTGTGGAGTGAGGAGGATCACGCGAAGCGGGGGCGCGGAGGCTTCGCTCCGGATCGCCTCCACTGCCCGGAAAAGCGGCTCAGGCTTAAACACCATGCCAGGTCCGCCGCCGAAGGGGCGGTCATCCACGGTGCGATGAACATCATCCGTGAAGTCGCGCAGGTTGTGCAGGCGGATTGAAACTTTGCCGCCCTCGATGGCGCGCTTCAAAAGCCCGTGCTCGAAAATGCTCTTGAAAAAGTCCGGAAAAATCGTAATGACGTCAAAAAACATAGTGACAAGTGACAAGAGCCAAATGACAAGTACGCCACCCAGGATATTCCCTATTCCCTACTCCCTATTCCATGCTTCCCTGCCGCTTGGTCGTTCAATTCCAGCAAATCTTCTGGCGGGTCGATCACAATCAGTTTTGCCGTGGGATCAATCTCGCGGCATATTTCCTGCGCGAAAGGAATCAGAAGCTCGTCCCGCCCTGTCCGGTGCACGTGCAAGACTGGAACCCCGCCGGTTGGCTCGATGGCTCTCACCGTGCCCACTTCAATTCGGGCGTCTGCCGCGCCCATCACCACGCGGCACCCTTCGAGCTCCCGAGTGTAATACGTACCTGCTGGAACCCCGACCCGGTCTTCATAGGGAATCATGATCAGGACGCCGCGTAATTTCTCCGCGTGATCGATGGAAGCGATTCCGCCGAGCTTCAGAACGATTCGTCCCTTATGCGGCCAAGCGCGTTCAAGCGCCACGGGAATAGGCGTTCCGGCATCCCAAGCGTCATTTAGGGCATTCACGGCATTCGGGCCATGATGGACATCGGAGCAAGCAATGAAAACCCTGCTCAGCGTCTGAAAGCGGCCGGGGAAATCCGTGGTGATCTCGGCAGTAACCTCGCCGTGGCGGCCCTGAGGCCGGATCACGCGGGCAATCACCATGAACCGGCTCTTTTCCGGAACCACTGCGCTTCCTCTCGGGTGGGAACAGCCTGACGGGTTACTAAAAAGCCTGCTCCGAAAATTCCGGTTAGGAGAGCGGAAGGGCACAGTTTTAACCGTGCCGCAAGGCGCTTCCCATTTTCGTTATTTTCCGCTGCGGCGATGGGCGAGCCGCCCATCGCCGCAGCGGAAGAAGGTCAAACGCACGGCCCGACGGCACGGCTGAAGCCGTGCCCTTCCAACTGAATTTTCATGCTTTGCGGGTGTCGCCAAGCAACATGACCGGCTGCCCTGAAAATTCGACTTGGAAGGTAGAAGGGGGGGGCGCCGCAGCGACTCTTAGCGGCGCCCGAAACACCCTCACTCACGCTTCGCTGTCGCGTCCTTTTTTTCTTCTGGCCCAAAGGGAGAGGGCTGGAATCAACAATCGAATATCCGGTCCTCTCCCTTGGAGAGAGTGGCCGAAGGCCGGGTGAGGGGCGGCGGCGCTTGCGGCATAGCTAACACCATGCCCTGACGCAACAAGAACGTAACTTAGCCTGCGTATTGCTAATGGCCTCAGCGACGCTTCCGGGTTCCAGCCCCGTTTGTTCCGGCAGGAGCCTATTCCAAAATCTCCAGCGTGAACCGCTTCTTGAGCTTCATCCCAGCAGCCCCGAGAATAGTGCGGATGGAGCGCGCGGTGCGGCCCTGTTTTCCGATCACCTTTCCGAGGTCCGTGGGATCAACCCGCAACTCAAGGACCGTGATCTGCTCACCCTCAATTGCATGGACCTGCACGGCTTCAGGCTTGTCTACAAGCGCTTTGGCGATGGCTTCAATCAGCTCCTTCACGTGTCCCTCCTTGAGCATCACTGCCCCGGTGCGATGAGTGAGGAAGAGCCTGTCAGGGCGTCCGTGCTCGGACACCCTTGACGGTTGAAACCGCCGCTTTGTTGAATCGCTTAAGACGCTGCCGGGGCCTCGGCCTTGGACGCTTTCTTAAGGAGACTGCGGACGGTTTCGGAGGGCTGAGCGCCTACCCCAATCCAATAGGCCACACGTTCGTGCTTCAGGATTACCTCGGGCGGCTCGTGGCGCGGATTATAAGAGCCCAGAATCTCCACAAACCGGCCATTGCGGGCGCGCGCTCCTTCAATTACCACCACACGGTAGCTCACTTTTTTTCTGGCCCCAGCCCTGGCTAAGCGTATCTTTAACAATAGACCCCCTTATCTCACTTTCTGTTGGATTTAGATTCTGCCGGAACCCTTGCGGATGTCCGGCATATAGTTTCGCTGCCGCAGCGGCGCTGCTTATAGCGTCCGGGGCGTGGAAAGCCCCAAGCTTGCCAAATTGCTTTCCAGATTTTCGGACGCGGCCCGCGGCTTTGCCGCTTGCTGCTTCGTAGGGGCGCTGCTTACCGCGCCCAACACCAGTG